>JAZNNV010000092.1:0-1609 GCA_045580465.1 Faecousia sp. | reverse complement strand
CTTTGGCTCTTGATTATCAGGTAGGAATTGCCTATAATATAGGGTAGACTATTTGACTGATACCCGTCATCGGAGGAAATTGGGAATGCACAAAAAAGATTGGAAAAAAGACATATTGACCATTCCGAACCTGCTTAGCTTGTTCCGTTTGCTGCTGATCCCGGTTTATGTATGGATCTATTTCAACGGCAACCATCTGGTAGCTGCGGGCATCTTTGCCCTCTCCTGCCTGACCGACATGCTGGACGGCTTCATCGCACGCCGTTTCAACATGATCTCCACCGTTGGCAAGGTTCTCGATCCCTTTGCAGATAAGGCAACACAGCTGACCATGATCATCTGTCTGCTGATCAAGCATCCCCAGCTGATCCCGATGATCTGTGTCTTCCTCGTCAAGGAGATCTTCCAGCTGATCGCCGCCGCGATCATGCTGCGCAAGCGCCTTGTGCTTCGGGGCGCGCTGCTGACCGGCAAGATCTCCACCACCATTTTGTTTACCAGTCTGGTGGCAATGGTCCTCTTCCCGCAGCTGGATTCCACCTACATCACAGTCATTTCCATTGTGGACTCCATCGCGCTGCTGATCGCTATGATCGACTATGCACGAGCCTTCTTCACCGACAATCCCATGCGTCATTCGCTGGATGAAGAGCTGGAAGGAAACTAAAAACCTGCCCCCAACGCATTCGCGTTGGGGGCTTTGATCTGTAAAAAGCTGTATGGAAGGACCTGTCACGGACGCACCGTCGCCATATCCGCAGCGATTGCCACGGCATCGGATTGCCCGATCCTCCGCGCCTTCGCTATTGTAGCATACGCCCCGTGAAAAGACCGCAGAATCCTGCCGCACACAGAAAAAACCGGCGCAGCCAGACGGCTGCGCCGGTGTGCTTATTCTGTTGCTTCCTGACCGATGGTCATGATGTCATAAGGTGTGGTCTGATAGACAAAGTAGTTGAGCCAGTTGGAGAACAGCAGATTGGCATGTCCCCGCCAGCGAACGATGGGATCTGCCGTGGGGTCGTCATTGGGGAAATAGTTCTCCGGTACAGCGGTAGCAAGTCCCTGCTTCTGATCCCGCAGGTATTCACCCTTCAGTGTTTCAGGGTCGTACTCGGAGTGACCGGTGATGAAGATCTGTCTGCCGCCCTTGTTCATGACCGCATAGACACCGGCTTTCTCCGACGAAGCCAAGATCTTAAGCTCAGCAACAGCCTCAATGCTCTCACGGGTGACGGTGGTGTATCTGGAGTGAGGCGCCCAGAACTGATCGTCAAAGCCACGGAGCAAAATCGAGCGCTTATAATCCACATTGTGGGGATACACGCCGAACAGCTTTTCCTCAAGGGGTTGCTTATTGATACCGTAGTGATAATAAAGTCCCGCCTGCGCACCCCAGCAGATGTGGAAGGTGGACTGGACATTGGTCTTGCTCCACTCCATGATCTGGCACAGCTCGTCCCAGTAATCCACCTGCTCAAAGGGCATCTGCTCCACCGGCGCGCCGGTGATGACCATGCCGTCGAATTTCCGGTGCTTCAGCTCGTCAAAGCTTTTGTAGAAGGTCAGAAGATGTTCCTGGGACACATTTTTGGACTTATGGGAGGAC
>JAZNNV010000091.1:0-7613 GCA_045580465.1 Faecousia sp. | reverse complement strand
AGAATGTCGGAATAGGTGGGATACGGCCAGTAGGATTTGTCGGTCAGCCGTTCAAGTGTGTCAGCATCCTGCCGAAGCGCATTCATGGCGGCGGTAATCACCTCGCCAAAATAGGCAACCGCTTGCTCGTTTCCCTCCGGGATATTCTGCAGCTTTTCCGACAGAGCCTGACATTTCTCGTAGAGAGAATCGCAGGTGGCAGAAAGCTGCTGAGCCAGCTGCTGCTCGGTCCTGCAGGGAATGCCAATGGCACTCTTGTCGATGATCGATTTTGTCAGGTCACGGCTGTAGTGCAGCGCCGCAGGAAGGATCTGGTGCATGACCATATCGATGCAGGTGTGGGCTTCAATGCGGATGACCTTGCAGTAGGACTGCAGATGAATCTCATATCTGGCGCGGAACTCCGCCTCGGAGTAGATGCCGTGCTTGGTGACAAGTGCCACATTCTTATCGGAAATATAGGTCGGAAGCGCATCCGACGCAGAGGGGAGGTTGCTCAGCCCACGTCTGACAGCCTCCTGCTTCCATTCCTCCGCATAGCCGTTACCATTGAAGATAATGCGCTGATGGGCGGTAAGGGTGTCGCAGACCAGCTTCTGCAGGGCGCTGTCAAAGTCGGTTGCCTGCTCCAGAATGTCCGCGAACTTGCCCAGCTCTTCAGCCATAATGGTGTTCAGCGCAATGTTCGGTCCGGCAACAGACTGGGAAGAACCAAGCATACGGAACTCAAACTTGTTGCCGGTGAAGGCGAGGGGAGAGGTGCGGTTGCGGTCTGTGGTGTCCTGCGGAATGGCGGGCAGAACGTCCACGCCAATGCGCATATAGGTTTTTTCGGGGTCGGTGTAGTTTGTACCGTTGATGATGGAATTGACGACAGCCGTCAGCTCATCGCCCAAGAAGATGGAAATGATCGCAGGAGGTGCTTCCGTCATGCCCAGACGGTGATCATTGCCTGCATAGGCGACGGTGCTGCGCAGGAAATCCTGATATTCGTCAACACCCTTGATGAATGCCGCGAGGAACACAAGGAACTGTGCGTTCTGCCGGGGCGTTTTGCCCGGCTTGAAGAGATTTCTGCCGGAGTCCGTACACAGTGACCAGTTGTTGTGCTTGCCGGAGCCTGCAACGCCTGCAAAGGGCTTTTCATGCAGCAGACAGACGAGATTATGCTTGGCAGCGCACTTTTTCATGATCTCCATGATCAGCTGGTTGGAGTCGCAGGCATTGCCGGCTTCGGAGTAGATGGGCGCAAGCTCGTGCTGGCAGGGGGCAGCTTCGTTGTGCTTGGTCTTTGAGAGAATACCAAGCCGCCACAGCTGCTCATCAAGATCCTTCATAAAAGAGGAAACGCGGGTGCGGATCGTGCCGAAATAGTGATCATCCAGCTCCTGACCCTTGGGCGCAGGCGCGCCGAAAAGGGTTCTGCCCGTCAGGCGCAGATCAAGGCGCTGGGCATAGAGTGACTTGGGAATGAGAAAATACTCCTGCTCAGCACCCACGGAAACCTGCACACGCTGGGTCTGGTCATCACCGAACAGACGGAGGATACGAACAGCTTCCCGGGAAAGGACATCCATGGAACGAAGCAATGGGGTCTTTTTGTCCAATGCCGCGCCGGTGTAGGAGAAAAAGCAGGTGGGGATGTAAAGACTGTCGTCCTTGACAAAGGCGAATGCGGTAGGATCCCATGCGGTGTAGCCGCGGGCTTCAAAGGTTGCACGCAAGCCGCCGGAGGGGAAGGAGCTGGCATCCGGCTCGCCGCGAACCAGTGCAGAACCTGAAAATTCCATAATGACTCTGCCGTCACCGGTGGGAGCGATGAAGGAATCGTGTTTTTCTGCTGTGATGCCGGTCATGGGCTGGAACCAGTGGGTATAATGGGTCGCACCCTTTTCAATCGCCCAGACCTTCATAGCCTCGGCAATGCTGTTTGCCACCTCAAGAGGCAGGGCGCTGCCGGTCAGGATGCAGTTTTTCCACGCATTGTAAACTTCGGGCGCAAGTCGTTGCTGCATGGTGGCCTCATTAAAGACATCGCTGCCGAAGATCTCAGGTACATTGATGATCTGACTCATGTGAACGCATCCTTTCCGGAAAAATTATATTCATGATTTTATGACATATCCTGACAAATTGCAAGTGGGAATTTCAGTTTTGGCTTTTCTATCCTACTCCCATCCATAAAAATAGGTGACTTTCCTGACTGGTAAAAAATAAAAATGAAATTTTTGAAAATAGATATTGCAAAATTTTGCGGTATGACATATAATAACACGAAAATAACCAAGAGAGGATGATGGAAGTGGCAACCTACGCTTGCAGAAGCAGGGAAGACCTCCGAATTGAAGTGAAAAAGCTCCGCGCCCGTTTTGAACGGCTGCGTCATGAGAATTTAGACCTTGATATGACCCGGGGCAAGCCCAGCCGCCTGCAGCTGGATCTTGTAAGTGGTTTATTGACAATTCTATCCGATAAGGATGAATGTATCATTGATGGCATTGACAGCCGCAATTACGGCGACCTCGCAGGCTTGAATTGCGCGCGGGAGTATTGGGCGGATGTGCTTGGTTGTAAACCGTCCCAGACCTTTGTAGGCGGTAATGCCAGCCTGAGTCTGATGCATGATCTGATCGCGCGCGCCTACACCCACGGTTTGAAGGACAGTCCCAGACCTTGGTGCAAAGAAAGCCGTGTCAAGTTCCTGTGTCCGTCGCCCGGTTATGATCGCCATTTCCGCATCACAGAGCATTTCGGTTTCGAGCTGATCGCTGTTCCCATGACGCCTGACGGCCCGGATATGGAGATTGTAGAGGAATTGGTGCGCGATCCCATGGTCAAGGGCATCTGGTGTGTTCCGAAGTACTCGAATCCACAGGGCTATACCTACTGCGAGGAAACTGTGGATCGCTTTGCAAATCTCAAGCCCGCCGCGCCGGACTTTCTCATCATGTGGGATAATGCCTACTGCGTCCATGAATTTGAAGGCGAGTTCGAGCCGTTCCGGGACATCATCAGTCTTTGCGCGGAAGCGGGAAGACCCAATATGGTCTATGAATTTGCTTCCACATCCAAGATCACCTTCCCCGGTGCAGGTATTTCTGTGATGGCTTCCTCGGAGGAGAATATTGAATACTGGTCAAAGCTCGCTGCGATCCAGACCATTTCCTATGACAAGGTCAATCAGCTTCGCCATGTGCGGTTTTTGAAGGATCGCGCCCATACCATAGAGCTGATGAAGCAGCATGCCACGATCATGGGACCCAAGTTTGCCATGGTGCTGAAGATGCTGCGCTACGAGCTGACCAACAAGGGCATCGCCCATTGGCATCATCCCAAGGGCGGTTACTTTGTCTGCGTTGCTGCCATGCCCGGCACGGCGAAGCGCACGCTGGAGCTTTGCAGCTGGCTTGGTGTCAAGTTTACACCTGCCGGCGCGACCTACCCTTACGGCATTGATCCTCATGATTCCATGATCCGCATCGCACCCAGTCTGCCGCCCATTGAGGATCTCGAAAAGGCAATGGAGGTCTTCTGTGTCAGCCTGAAGCTGGCGGCCCTTGAAAAATATCTTGGCATAACTCTTGAAAACGAGGACCTTATCTAATAGAATAGAGGTATACACTAACATTGAGGTGAATACCATGGAAACTCCCGTGAAAAACTATTACGCAAAGCGCGCACAGATCCTTGTTAAAAATCTAAAGAGCCGCCATTTTGATGCTTGCTACTGCGAAACCAAAGAAGAAGCCCTTCAAGAAGCGCTGAAGCTGATCCCCGAGGGCGCAACGGTCAGCTGGGGCGGAAGCGTGACCGCAAAGCAGATCGGTCTGATCGACGCGGTCAAGACAGGCAACTATCAGCCCATCGACCGCCTGACCGGCGAGGAAGCAATGCGAAAGAGCATTACGGCGGATGTTTTCCTGACCAGCGCCAATGCCATCAGCATGGACGGTCAGATGGTCAACATCGACGGTCTGGGAAACCGGGTTGCCGCCATCATATACGGACCGAAGTCCGTTATCGTGGTTGCGGGCATGAACAAGGTGGAGGACACTCTTGAAGCTGCCATCACCCGCGCCAGAACCGTTGCTGCGCCTATGAACAAGCAGCG
This sequence comes from Faecousia sp., assembly GCA_045580465.1. Lineage (GTDB taxonomy): Bacteria > Bacillota > Clostridia > Oscillospirales > Oscillospiraceae > Faecousia. The sequence goes on along the minus strand of JAZNNV010000091.1, from coordinate 3,502 downwards.
CTTTGATGTAAAGACTCCCTGCGACACCACCGGCACCTGTGCCGATTGCAAGGCGGAGGGCTGTATCTGCAACCATATCGTTGTGACCCGCCACGGTCGACCCGTTGGCCGCATCAAGTTCATTCTGGTGGGCGAACCGCTGGGATTCTGATACTTCGGAGAAGTGTATGAAAAAGCTTTGGGAAAAATACGGAGATATTTTCTTATATCTGTTTTTTGGCGGTTTGACGACTGTGGTCAGCTTGTCGGTATACTGGGCATGCGGTCATTTGTTAGGCTTCAATGCAACGGTCAGCAATGTGATTTCATGGATCGGGGCGGTTGCCTTTGCGTTTGTGACAAACAAACCCTTTGTGTTTAAAAGCCACGATTGGTCATGGAAGGTTCTGGGACCTGAGCTTAGTAAGTTTCTCGGCTGCCGCATCGGATCGGGTGTGCTGGAAACGGCGGTTATCTTCGTTACGGTTGACGTTCTGCTGTGGAATGATATGCTCATGAAGATCATCATGCAGGTCGTGGTCGTGATTCTGAACTACGTCGGAAGTAAACTTTTGGTGTTCCGTAAATAAAGGAAAGCGGTTATCCCGTCGGGATAACCGCTTTTGTTACGCATATTTTTCCTTGAGATAAAGAATTGCCTGACGGTAGCCATCAATACCCAGACCCTTGATGGTCTTTTCGCAGTAAAGTCCCGGATAGGAGATCTGACGGAAAGGCTCCCGCGCGTCCACATCGGAAATATGTACCTCAACAGCAGGAATAGATACCGCCTTCAGCGCATCCAAAATCGCAACGCTGGTGTGGGTATAGGCGGCAGGATTGATCACGATGCCGTCATAGCTGCCATAGGCAGCCTGAATGGTATCGACGATCGCACCCTCGTGATTGGACTGGAAGTGATCGATGGTCAAGTCTTCCTCTGATGCGACCTTCTCAATCAGGGCAAGCAGGTCATGATAGGTGTTTTTGCCGTAAATGCCCGGCTCACGGATGCCCAGCATGTTGATATTCGGTCCGTTGATGACAAGAAGCTTCATAAGCATTCCTCCCAGATTTTGGCGATTGCATCGGCAGCAGCTTCCGCTGCGCCGTTGTTGTCGATGTGATGATCGGCAAATTGATCGTAAAGCGGTTTGCGGATGCGATAAAGCTCCTCAAGCTTTGTCGCCTGCGATAAAGGACGACCGTCGGTGGGCAGGCTTTCCAGCGCTCTGTGGAGGCAGAAGAGCAGACCGTTTTGGTGCAAAAGTGCATAGTTTTCCGGTCTTGTGACGCAGCCGCCGCCGGTGGCGATGACGAGACCGGATTTTTTGCCGATGTCCGCAAGAACCTCCGTTTCCAACGCACGGAAGGCAGCCTCGCCTTTGGTGTTGATATACATGGGAATGTCACAGCCGGCACGTTCCGCGATCAATGCATCCGCATCCACAAAAGCTTTGCCTGTTTTTTCAGCAAGCAGGCTTCCAACAGTGGATTTTCCGCAGCCGGGCATGCCGATCAGGACGATATTCTGCATTTCCCGCATCAGCTGGGATTCGATCTTGGGGATCACATCGTCAGAAATGGGCGAGCCGGTAAACCATTCCGCGCTTTCTTTCGCTTGTGCGACCAGCATGAGCAGTCCGTTGACTGCCACAAGTCCCTTTTTTTCAGCATCCATCAACAGCTTTGTGCGCGCCGGATTGTAGATCATATCCAGTACACCCTCAAGCTGTGGGAAAAGACCGATGTCAAGAGGTGCAACGCCGTTTTCGGGATACATTCCAACGGGGGTCGCATTGACGATCAGCGCTGCATCCGCATGCAGGTGCAGATTGGAGTAATTGTTTTCGCCGCTTCGGGAAATGGTGATGACTGTCGCGTCGAACTCCTTCAGCACGGCAACTGCTGTGTTGGCAGCACCGCCGCTGCCGAGAACCAGCGCTTTCTTGCCGGCGATGTGCAGACCGCTTCGCTTCACCATGGCGGTAAAGCCAAAGAAATCGGTGTTATGTCCGATCAGCGTTCCGTCAGGTTTTCTGACGATGGTATTGACAGCGCCAAGACGGACAGCGGCAGGGGAGAGCTCATCGCAAAAGGGGATCACGGTCTTCTTATAGGGGATCGTTACATTCAGGCAGTCAAACTCACGGCTTTTGAGAAAGCCTTCCACCGCTTCCGGCTCTTTTTCGAAGAGCAGATAGGGGTAATCGCCCAACTCCCGATGAATTTGCGGAGAGTAGCTGTGGGCGAGCTTCCTGCCCAGAAGTCCGCATCTCATCAGACTACCTCACTGTAGCTGCCCAGATACTTGAACTCATCACACAGCTCATCCAGTTCGCAGATCAGCTGCACAAATTCCTCGGAGTAGATGGAGGTATCCAGATCAAAGTAGAACATGAACTCGAAATCTCTGTCCGGGATGGGACGGGATTCCAGCTTGGTTACGTTGATACCCAGCACATACATACGTGCCAGCACGCGGTAAAGAGCACCGGGCTTGTGGTTCAGGATCATCATGATGCTGGTCTTGTCGGAGCCGGGATAAATCTCGAGATCCTTGCTGATGCAGATGAAACGGGTGCGGTTGTTGCCCTTGTCCTGAATGTTGGCATCAAGGCACTGGAGATTGTAAAGCTCCATGCAGCTGCGGCTGGAGATGGCAGCCACATCTGTCCTGCCGGACTTGGCGACCATTTCCGCGGCAACGGCGGTGTTTTCAACGGGGATGATCGTGACGCCCTTGAGCTTTGCAAGAAATTCGCTGCACTGGTTGATCGCCTGCTCGTGGGAGTAGATCTCCTTGATGGAATCCATAGTCGCGCCGTGATTTGCCAGCAGATAGTGATCAATTTTCAAACGGAAGGTACGCACGATGGAGAACTTATGCTTGATCATCAGGTCGTAGACCTTTTTCACAGAACCGGCGGTAGAATTTTCGATCGGCAGGATGCCGTACTTGCAAAGACCCTGCTCGATGGCGGAAAAGACACCTTCAAAGTTCTTAAAATACATGATAAAAGGGTCGTGGAAGATCTTTTCGCAGGCGATTTGTGCGTAAGCGCCCTCAACACCCTGACACGCAACCATGGCATCCTGTGGGAAGAGTTTGGGGGTGGTCTCGATGGCATGGGTGATCTGCTGATACAGCTCTGTGCGCTTGTCGGTGCGCTTGCTTTGATAGCTGCGGCTCAGCTCAAACAGCATCGAGTAAAGAACCCGGGTGTAGTTCGCCATTTCAGGACCTGCCTGTTGGGCGACATCCAAAAGCTTTTCACGCTCCCGTGCAGGCATAAGGATGGGAAGATTGTTCTCTTTTTTATAATCGGCGATCTGAGCGGCGATATTCATCCGTGCGCCAAACAGGCGTACCAGTTCATCGTCAATTCTATCGATTTCAGTACGAAGTTCGTTGAGTTCCATGGTTTATTTCCTCCTGTTTGTCTGGGTATTGCCCAGGATAAGATCATAAATGGCAATGGCCGCAGCTGCCTCCACCACGGGAACAGCTCTGGGGACGATG
>JAZNNV010000090.1:0-3601 GCA_045580465.1 Faecousia sp. | reverse complement strand
ATATCAAGCAGCAGGAGCGAAACGAGGCTAATGCCGTGAAGCGCCTTGCGCGGATCATCAACGAGAACTTCTGGAGCAAGGACTATCTCATCGAGCTGGACTACGATACAGCCGGTTTCTTAAAGCTCAACAGAAATCTGGACAAATACAGCGGAACCTACGAGAACGATCTTTACATGGCGGCGCATCATCAGGTCCGGTTATGGAGAGACCGGGTACATAAGGCGTGCAAGGCGGCAGGTGTGGAATTCAGGTACATCATTGTCACCAGCGATATGGATGGAAAAACCGGAGAATATGCCCGTGTGCATCATCATGTCATCATCAACAGTGAGGCCTATGAAATTGCCATGAGCAAATGGAAACTCGGCGGAACGCATCACGAGCATATCTTCGACATCATGGACCAGACGGGACTGGCAGAGTACCTGCTCAAGCAGGTGCGCAGACTTCCCGACGAAAAGAAGTACATCCCCAGCCGGAACCTCAGAGTGCCGCAGCCTAAGGACAGGATCGCCAAGAGCGGCGCAGAGCTGGCAGTTCCGAGAGGCGGTCAGCTGCTTCACCGCGCGGAGTACAAGCCGGGTATGCCGCAGTATATCCGGTTTATCGTTCCTGATGTGGGGAAGATACGACGGGAACGGCAAAAAGCAGGATGATTTTGCAATAAGCAAACGCACGCGCGGGGGGGCGCGGGCAAGGAGCGTCAGACGGTGAGCCGCTGACGCTTTTGTTGCTGGTCAAAAATCAGTCGTTCACACTTTGTTCATATTTGAAAATCGACCTCAAACAACTGCGGCTCTAAGACGGAACGGCATTTTGAAAGATGGTCCCTCGATGCAATTTGTTTGTGATACCCTAGATACAGAAGGAGGCTGCTGCGCAAGGAGGTGAACAGGTGGGCAGGTACAAGGAATACAAGAGCGAAGCGGCGCTCTGGAAGGCGGTAAAAAGCTATTTCGACAGCATCACCCGCGAGGAAGAGGTCATGGAGCCGGAGGACACGGGGGAGTTAGACAAATATGGGCACAAGATTTATGAGATGGTGCCGGCGCTGAACGGCAAAGGCGAAAAAGTTATACACACCGTGTATCTACTCCCGCCCAAGATCGGCGACCTGTGTGAGCACCTGAAAATCAGCAGCAGCACCTGGCTCCGCTATTGCCAGGACCCTGTGTTTGAGGAGGTGACGGAATGGGCAAGAGACAAATTTATCAACTGGCGTTCCGGCGAGTACGTGACGCGCCCTGACAAAATGATCGGCGGCATTCGAGAGGATCTGAAGCTCAACTACGCATGGAAACAACGTCAGGAAAAAGAACTGCCGATCCTCGGCGGCGAGCTGAAGGCGCTGGGGGAAAAGGAGCTGCAGGAGCTGGCGGCAAGTTTGGAGAGGAGCGAGGCGTATGGCGGTTAGCTCGGCGGCTGTTAAGCTGGAGCGCGTACGGCGTGAGCTGGCTCGGCGGCGGTACATCGAGTATCTGGCGTATGTGAACGGCGAGATGTGGAAACGCACACGGTTTGCGGAGTACCTTGCCGGGGAGATCGAGCGGTTCATCGAGACCGACACCGGGAACGCCTACGACATTCTGATCCTTGAGACGCCGCCCCAGCATGGCAAAAGCATGACCGTTACCGAGGCGCTGCCAAGCTGGGCGCTGGGAAAGCACCCGCACTGGCGCGTGATCCTTGCAAGCTACAACGATGATACTGCCGAACGCTTTGCACGGCGCAACAAGGAGAAGATCCGCGACTTCGGATCCAACCTTTTCGGGATCTCCATCGGTGGGATCAGCCGTGCCAAGGAATTTGAATTGAACTCTAAGCCGGGCGAGATCCCCGGGCGGCTCATCAGCCGCGGTATCAAGGCGGGCGTCACCGGCAACCCGGCAAATCTCCTCATCATCGACGACCCCATCAAGAACCGCGAGGAGGCCGACAGCACCACCTACCGCGATAAGGTTTGGAATGAATGGCTCAACTCATTCAAGTCCCGTCTTGCGGCGGGGGCGAAGGTGGTCGTCATTATGACTCCATGGCATGAGGACGACATGGCGGCACGGCTGCTCACGGCAGAGAAAAATATCACGCTGGTTCGGCTTCCGGTGGAGGCGGAGGAGAACGACCCGCTGGGGAGAAGTCCCGGCGATGCCCTCTGTCCGGAGCTGGGCAAGGACAACAACTGGCTGGCGCAGTTCAGGGAAAGCTATCTGAATGACGCGCAGGGCGGCGCCAGAGCGTGGACGGCGCTGTATCAATGCTCGCCCCGTGTGGAGGGCGGCAACCTCGTCAAGCGCGAGTGGTGGCGGTTTTATGATCCTAAGCAGATCACGCAGTTTGCCACCAGCGTTATATCCGTGGACGCTGCCTTCAAGGGCAGGGAGGAGAACGACTTCGTTGCCATCGAGGTATGGGGCAAGGTCGGGAACGACTACTACCTCCGCTACTGCCTCAACCGGCACATGGATTTCCCGGAGACGCTTACGGCGATCCGCACGGTGCGGAGGCTCTACCCGGAGGCGCTTACCGTTCTCATTGAGGACAAAGCCAACGGATCCGCCATCATTCAGACGCTCCAGAAGGAGATGTTTTGCATTCCCGTCAATCCCATGGGCGGCAAGGAGGCGAGAGTCAACGCCGTGTCCCCCGCTATCGAGTCGGGACATGTGTACCTCCCGCAGGGGGAGGAGTGGCTCAGCGCCTTTGTGGATCAATTCACCGCCTTCCCTGCGGGCAAGCATGATGACATGGTGGACAGCGCAACACAGGCGCTCAGCTACATGCTCCACGCCAGCGGCGAGCTTCCCAAGCCACCGGAAAAGACTGAGCGGGACGGCTACGAGGAAACTGCTTACGCTACGCTGGACAGCAACACAATGTACGATCCCTACGGGGAAAACAATTACTTTTAGGAGGTCAACATGGAAAAGGACAATCTGAACACCGATACGCCCGAGCAGGATGAGGACGCGATCCTTCCGGAGGGTTACGACGATGAGAACATCTTTGAGGAACCTACTGGCGACGATGCGAACATCTTCGGCAAGGAGGACACGATCGAGGGCTTTGGCGGCGAGGGCGAGGACACGGAAGATCCTGCGCCGGAAGATCAGCCGCAGGCGCAGGAACCGGAGAAGGAAGACGGCGTAGGCGCGGAGGACGGGAGTAGTGCACCCGCTGACGCGCAGCAGCAGGAGGGCTTCCGCTTCCAGCATGGCGGCACGGAGGTGACGGTGAAGGAGGCTGACTTGCCGGAGCTCTACCGAAAGGCGCAGGAGCACGGCGCGCTTACCAATCAGCTTACGCAGGCACGGCAGGAGCTGGAGGCGGTCGCCGCCACGGCGCAGCGCATGGGCTTCCAGAATGTCGGGCAGATGATGGAGAAGCTTTCCGAGAATTATCGGGACAGCGAGATCAGACGCATTGTGGATTCCGGCGCGGCAACGGAGGAGGTCGCCCGCTTCATGGTGGAGTCCCGCATGAAGCAGAACGGCGTACAGCTCCAGCAGCCGCAGGCGGCTCCCACGCGCGACTTCAAGCAGGAGCTGAACGAACTGGTCCAGCTCCGCCCCCAGCTGCGCGAGGTCCTTGCCAACGGCGG
>JAZNNV010000089.1:0-4931 GCA_045580465.1 Faecousia sp. | reverse complement strand
AGTCCATCGCCCGGCTGAGCAACATGCTGGGCGGCGGTGTGATCGTGCAGCGTTTCGGTGACCTGATCCGCGGTCGCCGTTCCACCCCCAGCCGCATCGAGGAAGCCTTCATCACGCCCACCCTGACCGCCACCCCCGGCGATCTGAGTCTGGTGCTGCCCAAGCGAATCCTTGACGGCATCATCGAAATGATCTACGCGCTGGACAAGGTCGCCCCCGGCACAGCCAACGACGATACCCTGCTCTACGGTGTGGAGGTCAAGTTCTACAACATGGAAGTGGAAGTGGATGAGCATCTGGAGTCCCGCCACAAGGGTCTTTACATCATCGGTGACGGCAGCGGCATCACCCATTCCCTGTCCCACGCATCCGCCAGCGGCGTCCTCGTCGCCCGGGAGATCGCACAATAAGAAAACCCCCGACAGAAATTCTGTCGGGGGTTTGATTCAGGTTGCATCCATCAGCAGCGCAACGACCGTAATGAAACGGCTGGGATCTTTGTGCTGGGGCGGACCCTCCAGATAAATGTTGCGAAAGACACCGCTGTGTCTGATGCCCTGCTCCCGGGCATAGGCAAGCAGCTTTTCACGGCACGAAAGCAGCCCTTCATAGCTGCCGTAGTGATATTGGATCAACGCATTTACCTGCGGCAGCACCGTGACCTGCTCGCCGGTACTTCCCTCCGGAATGTCAGCGTAATAGGTGACCAATTCCGGATCCTGCACAGAAACTTCTGTGAAGTAAGTCCGCTTACCGGCATTCATTCCGTAGCGGTTGACTGCGGCATAGGCAACATCACGCAGTCGGGTAGTACGTTCTTCGATAGAGTAGGAACGTATGGTTTGATAATAGGCGGTATGGGGCGGAAGCTGCGTGATGTGGATCTTGCTTTTTTCGCCTTGCTTCATTCTTTCCCACAAAAACGCAATGTTTTTATCCAGTTCCTCACGCAGCGCTTCCATGCGCCGCAAAATGGGCAGCATGTCTGTGGTATCGTTGAGATAGTTTTTGATCTCTTCGAGGGACAAGCCAATATTCTGAAGACTTCGGATGGTGCGGATGCGCACAAAGGTATCCATAGAATAATAGCGGTAGCCGGAGTTGAACTCGCCCCGGCTGTCCGCCCGGATCAAACCATGGTCTTCGTAGTTGATGATGATCCGGCGGGTGATGCCGATCATTTTTGCGATTTGACCGATGGTCAGAAGTTTTTGTTGACTGTTCATCATATTTTTCTCCCAAAAAGCTTGCAATGAACATCGATGTTCATTGTATAGTTATGATAGACCAAAAGTTCCCATTGGTCAATCGCCTAAAAGAAATAAAAGGAGAAAAATCATGAAAAAAGTAATTGCGATCCTGCTGGCTCTGGTCATGCTGCTGAGCCTGGCTGCCTGCGGCAAGGATAACGAGCCTACGATCCCCAACAACAATCCCACCGGAACACCTTCCGCCAGTGATCCCACCGGTAACAATGATCCCACCGATCCCACCGGCGGCAATGATCCCACCGATCCTACCAACGGCACCGATGATCCCGCTGATAACACCTACATGTCTGCCCTTGAGTTGTTCGGCAAGGTGAGCTATCAGAGTGCTACCACCGAGGATCTGATCAAGATGGCACCCAATGCATACTGGGCTTTCTATGAAAGCATCTATGGTATGTCCAAGGAATCCTTTGCCAACGATGCAATCATCTGGGTCAACGAAAAGTTGAACTACTACAAGGATACCTACGGCGCAGACCTCACCGTTACCATTCAGGTGGATAGCGAGACTGCGGTTTCCGCTGACGAGCTGGCACTGGTGAAGGCCAATATGCAGGAAATCAAGGGTATTGATCCCGCTACCATTTCCGCAGCTTACCTGCTGGGTGTCAATTACGTCCTGAATGGTAACACCGAATACGAGGAGTACCAGGAATTCCATGTCATTCAGATCGATGGCAGCTGGTATGTCGGCGGTTGGTGGGCGGAGACAGATTATTGCTATTCCTGGTTCGCGGTTGAAAAACTGGCAGAAGCCGGCTGATACATAATAAAAAGGAGGCGAAAGCCTCCTTTTTTTATTCGCAATTCATAAGGTCGTCCAATGTTTCCCGGCGGACGGCGACGTAGACGTCGTCCTTATTGACCATCACCACCGGGGGGCGGGGGATGCGGTTATAATTGGATGCCATAGAGTAGTTGTAAGCGCCGGTGGTCAGCACCGCCAGCAGATCGCCCCGGCGCATTTTCGGCAGCATTACGTCCTCTTGGATCAGGTCGCCGCTTTCGCAGCAGCATCCTGCCACGGTGCAGAGAAAATCGCAGGTGTCATGCATGCGGCTGGCAGGCAGGATGGTGTACTCCGCCTGATAGAGAGCATAGCGGGGATTGTCGCTCATGCCGCCGTCCACGGCGACGAAATTCTTGAAGCCGGGGATCTCCTTAATGGAAACCACCTCATAGAGGGTGATACCCGCGTCAGCTACAATACTTCTGCCCGGCTCCATCAGGATCACGGGCTTTTCCATGCCCAGCGCGGCACACTGCTCGCCCAGCAGCTTGCCGATATTTGCGATGTTCGTGGCATAATTAATAGAGCCGTCCGCTGCGGTGTAGGGAACAGCCATGCCGCCGCCCAGATTGAGGATGTCAGCGTGGATGCCGTGCTTGCGTTCCATTTCTGCCATAAACTTCAGCATGATGATCGCCGCGTCGCAGAAGGGGACATGGTCGAAAATCTGAGAGCCAATGTGGCAATGGTAGCCGCAAAGGGCGATGTTTTTCTTGCCTGCGGCACGGAGGATCAAATCCTCTGCCTGCCCCGTTTCGATGGCAACACCGAACTTGCAGTCCACCCGTCCGGTGCTGATCTTTTCGTGGGTGTGGGGATCGATACCCGGGGAGAGCCGCAGCAGCAGCTTTTGCCGAATGCCCTTTTCCCCAGCGATGGCATCGATGGCATCCAGCTCGTCGGCGTTGTCGCAGACGAACCAGCCGATGCCGTGTTCGATTGCAAAACGGATGTCGGAATCGGTCTTGCTGTTGCCGTGGAAGAAGGCGTTTTCCATGGGATAGCCAGCCTTGACGGCGGTGTACAGCTCGCCGGGGGACACCACATCGATGCCCATGCCTTCCTCTTTCATGATCTCGTAAAGGCGCTTGATGCTCAGTGCTTTACTGGCATACAGAGGGCGCGAGCCGGCGGGAAGATATTGCGCCATCGCATCCATATAGGTGCGGCAGCGCTGGCGGATCATATCCTCGTCGAGGAGCATCACGGGCGTGCCGAAGAGCCTTGCAAGGGCAACCGTATCGAGACCGGCGAAGATCAGGTGACCTTCCTCATTGATTGACAGATTTTTGTATAACATATCTCTTTCCTTCAAAGCAGATGTGCAAGCATTTCCTCCCGGCTCATGGGGGAAAGGTCAGCGGGCGCGACATCGAAAATGGTGTAGCAGCCGATATTTCCCCGGGCTTTCATTTTCATGGCGGCGCGGGCGCAGGCGACCAGCACGCTGGCGGTAAACTGGGGATTGGAGTCGAGGGTCAGCTTGTACTCGATGGTCTGGTGGCTTTCGCCGTTCCAGCCGGTGATGCCGCTGCGGATGACGCTGCCGCCATGGGGCAGACCCGCATGATCCCGCTGCATCTCCTCGGCGGTGATAAATTCCACAGTGGTGTCGTAATCGGCAAAGTAGTTGGGCATGGTTTTGATCGCTGCTTCGATCGCCGCCTTGTCAGCACCCTCCTCGGCTACCACATAGCAGTAGCGGGTGTGCTTTTCCCGGGTGGTCAGATCCGGGTTTTCGCCGCTGCGAACGCGATCCAGTGCCTCCGGCACGGGGATGGTATACTGCCGGCAGTCCGCAACACCGGGGATGCGGCGCACCGCGTCGGAGTGACCCTGACTGACACCCTTGCCCCAGAAGGTGTAGTCCTTACCTTGGGGCAAAATGGCAGAGGCGTACAGGCGGTTGACGGAGAACAGACCCGGATCCCAGCCGAGGCTGATGAAAGCGATGTGACCGCTTTCCTTCGCCGCCGCGTCCACGTTGGCAAAGTGTGCCGGGATGTTGGCGTGGGTATCGAAGCTGTCGATGACGTTGAATTGGCGTGCAAATGCCGGGGTCATTTCGGGCAGATCCTTGGCACTGCCGCCGCAGAGGATCATCACGTCGATCTGATCACGCCATGCCACGGCATCCTCAAGCTTCAAAACGGGGACATTCTCCGTTTTGATCTGCACAGCGGCAGGGTCACGGCGGGTAAAGACCGCCGCGAGGGTCATATCGGGGTTCTGACGGATGGCGCATTCCACACCCTTTGCAAGGTTGCCGTAGCCAACGATACCGATTTTGATCATTTATGATCCACTTCCTTTGATAAATTAGACATTCAGTCCCACTTCACGCATGCAGGCGAGCAGATGCTCCCGTTTGCCGGCACTCATGGGGACAAGGGGAAGACGCAGGTAATCCTCACAGAAGCCAAGAGCCGCCATCGCCGCCTTCACGGGGATGGGGTTGACCTCGCTGAAGAGGGCGTTGGTCAGGGCGAGATACTGCTTCTGCAGTGCCATCGCGCCCTTGACATCGCCGTCGAAGAACTTCTTGCAGATGGCGACAGTTTCCTTCGGCACCACGTTGGACAGCACCGAGATCACGCCCATGCCGCCGCAAGCCATGATGGGAACGATCTGATCGTCGTTGCCGGAGTAGATGTCCAGCTTGTCACCCACGAGGGCGGCAGTTTCCACGATCTTGGAGATGTTGCCGTTGGCTTCCTTGATGGCGTAGATGTTGGGATGGCCAGCAAGCTTTGCGTAGGTCTCCGGCTCGATGCTCACGCCCGTGCGGGAGGGAACGTTGTAGAGAATGATGGGAATGTCGCAGGCGTCGGCGATCGCCGTGAACATGGCAACAAGACCGGCTTGGGTGG
>JAZNNV010000088.1:0-1995 GCA_045580465.1 Faecousia sp. | reverse complement strand
CCACGACCCGGCGCTCGCGCTTGCGCTCCGGCTCGGCGGGCTTTGCGGGCTCTGCCTTGGGTGCGGGTGCGGGAGTCTGGGGCTTCTTCTCCGCTGCGGGCTTGGCTTCTGTCTTGGGGGCTTCCTTTGCAGGCTCTGCCTTGGGCGCGGCGGGGGTCGAGGGCGCGACGGCAAACACGGTCGCCAGAGAGGTGATCTGATTGTGCTGCGTCAGATATTCAAAAATCAGGTTCAGATCAGGCACATTCAGTGCCTGAGAGGGAGATTTGGGCTTTTCGCTGTACTTGGCGAGGATCTCCGAGATCTCCTTTGTCGTCATACCGAAATCGGTCGCGACTTCTTTCAAACGATACTTCACTTCAATACTCATAGATACTGCACCTCCGAAATCAATGTTCCTTTTTCTTGGGCTTGCCGGGGCGGGAGCGCTGCTTTTCCCGGGCGGCGCTTGCTTTCAGCGCCTGCAGGGTGTCGCCCAACTCTTCGGGACGACCCAGCGCCTCCACCAGAGATGCGCCGATGCCGCTGTCTGTGATGGCGGCAATGGCGAGACTGGTGCGGCCGATGGCAAGACCCATCTCGTCTTTCGTAAAGGGAAGGCGGACAAGCTGCTGATTTGTGCCGGTCACAAGGCTTTTTGCCTTGCGCCATGTGTGGTCGGATGCGTCCGATGCCACTACGATCAGCTTTGCTTTGCCGGATTGCGAGGCGGTGACGGCAGGCTCTTCGCCCAGCTCCACCAGACCGGCTTTCCGTGCCAGAGAGAGATAGCGCAAGGATTTATCCAAGGCTACCCACCTCCATCTCCTTTTCCATGCGGTCATAGACCTCCTCGGGAATGGGAGTTTCGAGGCAGCGCTCCAGCGCGCGGCTCTTTCTTGCCTTTACAAGACATTCCTTTTGCGGGCAGACGTAAGCGCCCCGTCCGTTCAGCTTGCCGCTGAAGTCCAGACGCACTTCTCCGTCGGTGCAGCGCACCACCCGGAGCATCTGCCGCTTTTCCTTACGTTCACGGCAGCCCATACACTGCCGCTGGGGGATCTTTTTTTGCATAAGCTACCTCCTGATCGGTAAATTATCAATTACAAATTCATAATTACAAATTGTGGTATCGCCGGCGGCAATGATTCCATTTGTAATTTATAATTTGTAGCTTGTAATTTGTAATTATTCCTCCGCTTCGGAGGCGGGCTTGATGTCGATCTTATAGCCGGTCAGGCGGGCAGCCAGACGGGCGTTCTGACCTTCCTTGCCGATGGCAAGGCTCAGCTGATCGTCAGGCACCAGCACCCGGCATGCCTTCTGACCGGGGACCAGCTCCACGGAGATGACGTCGGCGGGGCTGAGGGCAGCCTTGACGTACTCACAGGGATCTTCGGACCAGACAACAATGTCGATCTTCTCGCCGCGCAGCTCTTCCACAACGGCACTGACACGACCGCCGCGAGGACCGACACAGGCACCCACGGGATCAATACCCTCCATAGTGGCACGAACTGCCATCTTGGAACGGGAGCCGGCTTCACGGGCGATGTTGCGGATCTCCACCTGACCCTCGGCGATTTCGGGGGTCTCCAGCTCAAACAGCCGGCGCACCACGTTGGGATGGGTGCGGGAGACGTAAACATTGGTGCTGCGGCTGGACTGACGTGCTTCCAGAACGTAAACGCGGATGTGATGGCCGGCACGGTACTCCTCGCCGGGGATCTGCTCGGTGGTACGCAGGATGGCGTTGTGCTGCTCGCTGCCCTGACCGACGGTGACCAGAATGTCGCCGCTTTCGGGATCGATACGCAGAACAGTGCCGGTCAGCAGCTCCTGGGTCTTGCTGGAGTAGGACTCGTAAACAACACCCCGCTCCGCTTCGCGGATGCCCTGAATGACCACCTGCTTGGCGGTCTGGGCGGCGATGCGGCCGAACTTCTGGATGTCAACGGGGATGGATACGGTATCGCCAAGTCGGGTCGGAGCCATGTCGTCCTGTGAGCCAAGGAG
>JAZNNV010000087.1:0-2661 GCA_045580465.1 Faecousia sp. | reverse complement strand
GCTGCTGCAGGAGAACTTCAACAATGTTCCTCTGGCACTGGATACTGCCAACATGAAGGCTATCGAGGCTGGTATCAAGGTCTACAACCGTACCAACGGCAAGCCCATCGTCAACTCTGCTGACGCCGGCTCCCGTATCGGCTACATCGACCTGGCTGCTGCTAACGATGCTATCTGTATCGCTCTGTGCTCCGCTGACGGTATCGCTAAGGATAACGCTGAGCGCGAGATGCACTGCGACAACATGCTGGAGCGTGGCCTGTCCCTAGGCATGACCTCCGACGACCTGTGGTTCGACCCCCTGTTCCTGGTCGTCAAGGGTATGCAGGACAAGCAGATGGAGGTCCTGGAGGCTATCAAGATGTTCTCCGACAAGGGTCTGAAGTCCACCGGTGGTCTGTCCAACAACTCCAACGGCGCTCCCAAGGAAGTCCGTCCCATCATGGACGCAACTCTGGTTGCTATGTGCATGATGCAGGGTCTGACCTCCGCGATCGTCAACCCCAACGACCGCCGTCTGATGGAGACCATCAAGTCCTGCGACATCTTCAAGAACAACGTTCTGTACTCCGACTCCTACCTGGATCTGTAATTCAGAACACAATACTCAGCCGGGAGGGCATTTGCCCTCCCGGCTTTTATTTTCGCTAAGAATATATCGATAAATTTATGTACAAATGTTGACACAGCGAGGACATAGGAGTATAATTTATAAAGAACGATAGGTTTTTGTTTGAGGACTCGAAATGGACAATCTTATAGAAATTGTCATTGAAATAATCGGCAGCATTATAGACGCTGTTTTGAGAACGATCAAGGATCCCAAAAAGCAAAAGTGGGCAATCAGAATATTTGATGGCGTTTGCATCACGGCGCTTACAGCTGTTACAGTATGGCTATTCGTGGATTTCTATCGGAAAGAAAATGTGATCGGTGCGATCGGATTTGCCGTGGGTATCCTGTTGGCGACCATATTGATTGTCTTTTTCGTGATCCGCAGACGCAGAAAAAGAAGCAAGACATCTTAAAGGAGGAGCAATGTTGAAAAGAGTAATTTGTTTGCTTGCCACGGTGGTGGCGGTGTGTTGTCTTTTTACGGCATGTGGTTTGGGAGAATCCCAAGCAAAACCGAAGGTAGAAGAAATGATGCTTGCATTGGCAGAGGGGGATGATGCGGCTGCGGAAGCGCTGATGCATCCGGATGTTGACCCAAAAGCCAAAGAACAGCTCGCACAAATAGAAGATTATCTAGCCGGACGGAAAGTTTCTTCTATGGAGCAGAAAAGTATTTCCTTCAATAAATTTGTGGGTACCAACGGAAAAGAATCGCGAGAAGATGTTACTTATCAAGTAAAGTTGGAGGACAACACGGAGATTTACATTTCGGTAAGCTATTTGGAAAATACATCCGGCAGTGGCTTTACTGCTTTTCAAATGTCGCTGGGCGTTTGATTTCGTATATTCAGCCTGGAGGCTTTATATAAATGTATCATCAATAACAGGAGGATAAAATCATGAGTGTATTAACCGATCTGATCTATGGTGGCTCCAATGCGGTTGCCGGCCTGACCGAAGGCGCGGTCAACGATGCCATTGCCAAGTACGGCGCAGACAAGGCCATTGCCTTCCCTGACACCGCCTACTTTTTCCCCACCATCTACGCCGCAACCGGCGTCAAGGTAAAGACGCTGGGTGATCTGCCTGCCTGTGTGGGTGTGCTGAAGAGCCTGATCACAAACCAGGAGGACCTGGGACAGGCTCTGAACGCAGGCCTTGCCACTGCTGTTGGCGCAGAAATTATCGAAGGCCTTAAGTATTTGGAGGCTGACCCCTATGCCAATGAAGCCGGTATCGGCTTTGTGCCCGATCCCATTATCCGCAGCCTGGGCGTGCCCCTGGTTACCGGCGATATCCCCGGTGTTGCTGTGGTGCTGGGCAAGGCTGACAACGCAGAAGATGTGGTCAATGTGGTCAAGGATTACCAGTCCAAGGGTATTATGACCTTTATGGTGGGTGATGTGATCGAGCAGTGCGCCGAGGGCGGCGTGAAGATGGGCCTGGAATTCCGCGTGATCCCCCTGGGTCATGATGTGACTTCCGTGTTCCATGTGGTCACCGTGGCTGTCCGTGCAGCGCTGATCTTCGGCAATGTACAGCCCGGCGATCTGGGCGGCCTGCTGAAGTACACCAAGGAGAGAGTCCCCGCCTTCGTTAACACCTTCGGTGCTATCAACGAGGTGGTTGTTTCCGCCGGTGCCGGTGCGATCGCCCTGGGCTTCCCGGTGGTGGTGGACATCGACCTGGGCGAAAACCAGGTTCCCGGTGCTCTGGAATCCGTTTGCGATCATGCTTTGACCGTCAAGAAGTCTTTGGAGCTGCGTGAAATTAAGATCAAGGTCAAGGAGCTGCCCATTCCCGTGGCATTTGCTGCTGCATTTGAGGGCGAGATCATCCGTAAGGCGGATATGCACAACGAGTGCTGGTCTTCCAAGAACCCCACCGCTGAGCTGGTGGTCATGCGGCAGATGAACGAGATCGAGGATCATGAGATCAATATTATCGGACCTGACCTGGATGAGGCTAAGGACCTGGCTCTGGCTACATACGTTGAGGTTGCCGGCAAGAGAATGCAGGTGGACTTCGAGGCGGTTATTGAAAGGA
>JAZNNV010000086.1:0-6123 GCA_045580465.1 Faecousia sp. | reverse complement strand
GGGATCATACTGGACGTTCTTGAAATACTTTCCGGTACCGGTGACCAGGAAGTACTTGCCGGCCAGAGAAGGAGCGTCAAACCCGGTGGGAATGGTGCGGATCACATGGTTGATGTCAACGTACTCAGCCACCTCGGCCTCGTCCAGCAGCAGACTGATGTTGCCGCCGTTGCGCTCGTCCCAGCCGTGGGCATACATGTTGGTGGTGGTACGAACCATTTCAATCAGAAAAGGAGCAGTCAGAATATCTTTCATGTTCATTAACCTCTCTTACTCAGCACTTCGTTCTCATAATCCTTGATCTGGGCAAACCACTGGCCGTCCTCGGGAGCACCGCAGACACGGCAGTACTCGGCCCACACCTCACCAAAGGGCATGGTCTTCATCTCTTCGGCGCGCACCATCAGCTCGGTGAAGCTGCCGGCATCCTGCAAAGCAGTAAATTCGGCGTGGGGGATCAGCAGAGCCTCCAGCAGAGCCTTCTGGAAGTTGCGGAAACCCACAGTCCAGGCGGACAGGCGGTTGATGGAAGCGTCAAAGTAGTCCAGAGCCAGCTTGACGGAGCCATCCAGGCCACCGCAGCGGACGATCTCCTTGGCGATCTCCTTGGTCTCGTCGTCAAAGAGGACAACGTGATCGGAGTCCCAACGGATGGGACGGGTGACGTGCAGCGCGATCTCGGGGAAGAAGGCAAGCAGCGCGGGGATCTTGTCGGAGACCACTTCGGTGGGATGATAGTGACCGTTGTCCATCAGGGGGATGCAGCGATCCTTGTTCATGGCAGCATAGCCGAGGGAGAACTCAGCAGAGCCTGCAGTATAAGCTTCCACACCGATGCCGAAGACCTTGGACTCGACGCAGGGCTTGACCTTGTTGAAATCGAAGGGCTCGGAGAGGATCTCGTCAATGGACTCCTTATAACGGACTCTGGGTCCCAGACGGTCAGCGGGAATGTCCTTGAAGCCGTCGCCGGTCCAGATGTTCATGATGCAGGGCTGACCCAGCTCCTCAGCAAGATACTGGGAAATACGGATACATGCCTTGCCGTGGTCGATCCAGAAGCGGCGGGTCTCCTCGTTGGCAGAGGTCAGGGTCAGAGGATCGCACTTGGGATGGGAGAAAAAGGTGGGGTTGAAGTCACAGCCCAGACCGCGCTCCTTGCAGAAGTCCACCCACTTTTTGAAGTGCTTGGGCTCCAGCTTGTCACGGTCTGCCCACTCGCCATCCTCGAAAATGGCATAGCTTGCGTGGAGGTTCATCTTCTTGGTGCCGGGGCAGAGCTTCAGGACCATATCGATGTCAGCCATCAGCTCTTCGGGGGTACGTGCACGACCGGGATAGTTGCCGGTGGTCTGGATGCCGCCGGTCAGAGGCTTGCTGGGGTCGGTGTCAAAACCGCGGACGTCATCGCCCTGCCAGCAGTGCAGCGCAACAGGAACAGCTGCCAGCTTTTCCATTGCAGCTTCCACATCGATGCCCATAGCGGCATAGACCCCTTTAGCGTATTCATAGGCATTTGCGATCTTTGTTTCACTCATGATTCGTGACCTCCTGAAATATGTTTATTTTTAATTATTTTACCATTTGTGCGATCACGGCAGACCGATGTCGTTCCCACAGTTATCTCACTTTATATAATACCGAAAAAAATCCCTTCTGTCAATTTCTTAACAGAAGGGATTTGAACTATTTTTTAGATTTCACAATTGTCAGCCGCCGGAACGCATTCTTGCTTCTTCAACAGAATCTGCAGCAACAGAATACGCGCGTCCGTCGATCACGTTCATATAGGGCTTTCCCGCCGCATTGGGTAGCTGGCATCGCTCCATCAGCTCAATTTTATGCGTGATCGGTGCAAGAATGACATAGGGTTTGATCAACGGCAGCTTCTTAACCGCCTCCATTGCCTTGTCATGAATGAGCTGGTGTGCCTTTTCCGGCGGAAGCAAGACCGCTCCCTGAGTGGACAAGCCTTTCTTGACCTGCGCTGTCACCACATCCGGCAAAAAACGCTTTGCCTCAGCGCAGAGCTTATCGTCACCGCTGACCATGATCACCGGCACACCATGCTCTCCGGCAATTGCAGCATCCACCGCGGTCTCTCCCACCAAAACATCGTTGATGTACATATTTTGGATTCGCTTGGAGGAGTAGGTATGCTCCAACACAGCTCCCGCAGTACCCGCCATCGCATGATAGCCAAGCAGGATCAGACCATCACAGTCATCAATATCCACATACCGTGAATCACCGATAGTGCCGCAGATGTAGCCGTCTGCTTCCGGAGAAACATCCGCCCAGTTCAGCGAATAGCCGCCACCATGGCAATCGTGGACAATGATCTCATCCACACCGGCATCACGAAGTCCTGCAACACAGGCATTGATGTCCTCAGTCATATACTTTCTGCCCTCGGCAAATCTGCCGCCGGCAGGTGTGACCTGCTCGCTGCAGTAGACTCCGCTGATGCCTTCAATATCGACCATGACATAAATTTTCATTCTATTGCTCCTTTTCAAGCCTTACGCTTTTTCTGTGCAAGCGAGGCGATCACGGCAATGATACCGATCAAACCAACCACCGCTGCTGCCAGAATGAGGAGCTTCGGATCGATCGGCAACTCCACATCCCCTGCCGGATCGCCGGGCTTCGTGGGATCTGTTGCTGCAGGTGCGGAGGGTTCCGTCGGATCAGTTGTGTCATTGCCGGAAGGTGTTGTCGCATCCGTAGAAGGTGTGCTTCCCTCGGTGGGATCGGTTTCGCCCTGTGTCGGTTCGGTGCTTTCCTCGGTGGGATCCGTTACTTCCTCTGTAGGATCCGTTACTTCCTCTGTGGGATCCGTTACTTCCTCTGTGGGATCTGTAACACCCTCGGTGGGATTGGTGGGATTGGTCGGATTGGTCGGATTCGTAGGATTGGTCGGATCGGTGGAATCGTTCGACGGCAGCTGATAGCTGCAGGTATCGCAACGTTGATCACCGTTTTGGTCGACGTGAATTGCACTTGTGCCTGCGATCATGGTCTTACAGCCGTCGGCTGTGCATTCTTTCCAGTGGTTATAGGCATCTGTTTTCCAACTACCGGGCGTATGTGCCTTCATTGCGATCTTTACAGAGTTTTTATCTGCGATCTCCTGCTCGCCGTTGGCATCCATAAAATACTTGTTGCAGGTGGTGCAAACATAGAATTCTATATTGCCTTCACTATAACAGGTGGCTGCTGTTGCGCTCACTTTGCTGATGGTATGGGACTGTACCTGCGTTGTGATGGTAAGCATGTACTCATTTCCGATTGTTTCCCACGATGCCCCTTGAACACCGCCCAACTGACCGCTCAGGCTATTGATCGCATCCTTCAGCCAATCTTCCATATTGGCATCATCGTAGCGGAAATCGCAATAGTAGAAGTTACCTTCCTTTCTCAGGTAGTTATAGAGTGTTGCGGATGTTGTATTGCTGTTAAACCAGCCGATGCCGCTTCCTTCCCGGGCATCATGTTCAAAGTAATACATATCCTTATGGTCATGCTTTTTCGGCAGCCATTTGGCGTAATCAGCATCCGTCGTGTGATCCTTGCTGATGTCGTCGTAGGACATATTAAAATAATAGTGACCCATGATCTGATGACCGTCGGGTGTCGATGGGTCATCCCATGTAACATCGGTGTAATAGCATTCGTCGTTCAAAAATACCAGCAGCCATGCATGGGGAATGCCCTTGGACTCACCGGTGATGTAAAAGCTTTCAATGCCCACCTTGCGCAGCAGCAGCTGATAGGCGTGGCTATAGCCGGCGCAGACTGCTTTGCCTTCAATCAGTGCGCCGTAGGCATTCTGATCGTTCTTGGTGTCTTGGTAAATGGTACTGTTGACAATATAATCGTGCAGATACAGCGCCTTCTGGTAGTTGTCGCCCTTGGCGCCCTTGACGATTTCGTTGACCTTTGCATCCAACGCTGCGCGGGCTGCCTTCAGCTCCGGGCTGTTGCCCTGAACCAACTGCTCGTTCAGAACATACCTGAAGTGAATCTTTTGGACGATACCATTGATATGAGAAGCACCATAGGTCTGGTAGTAGAAAAACTCCGGGTAATCGCGACTAACCATCAGGGAAACGCTCTCAAGCTCCGCAAGGGTGAAGCCCTCAGCAGATACAGCAAGCTCATCCTTGCAGCCTTCCACCGCATCGACAAGCATGCCGTAAAGCTTCTTTTCTTTGGCACTCTCCAGCTTTGTATAGCCGTAGCGGTCTGTATCGGCGGCGAATGTCACCTGCGGCAGCAGTGTGAGTAACAAAAACAGCGACAACGCCATGCAAAGAACACGGATCTGTGCTGCATTTCTGATCCTTTCCATAAAGGCAACCTCCATCATATGGGTATAGATAGTAACATTATACCCCTCTTTTGTTCTATTTGCAAGTGTTGCTATGTTTTTCCTCTTAATTTGTTCGCCATTTACGCAAAAACACAGCCTATCCCGCAGAAAAGGCTGTGTTTTTTGGATATTACAATGTACTCTTGGCAGTGTCCGAGCCGTCGCCCACAAGACCGAGCCGCTTTGCGGCATCCTCGCGCATTTTGTACTTGAGGACCTTACCGGCAGCGTTCATGGGGAAGCCCTCCACAAACTGAATGTACTTCGGAACCTTGTGCCGTGCCATGCTGGCTTTGATGTAGTCGCTCATTTCTGCTTCGGTGATCGCGCCCGGCTCTTTCAGCACGATGCACGCCATGATCTCCTCGCCGTACTTCTTATCCGGCACACCGATGACCTGCACATCCTTGACCGCGGGATGGGTATAGATGAACTCCTCGATCTCCTTGGGGTAGATGTTCTCACCGCCGCGGATGATCATATCCTTGAGTCTGCCGGTGATGCGGTAATTGCCTTCAGCATCGCGGCAGGCAAGGTCGCCGGAATGCAACCAGCCGTCGGCATCGATGGTGTCCTTGGTGGCTTGGGGCATTTTGTAATAGCCCTTCATGGTGTTGTAGCCCTTGGCGCAAAATTCGCCGTTGACACCGTCCGGCACTTCCTCGCCGGTTTCGGGGTCGATGATCTTGCAGCGCACATGGGGGAAGCTGTAGCCCACCGTATTGGTGCGCACATCCAGCGAATCCGGCCAAGAGGACATGGTATTGCCGGGGGCGCATTCGGTCTGACCGTAGACGCTGACGATGCCGTACATGTTCATCTCGTCCGGTTGTGCGGCACGGCGCATCAATTCAGGCGGACAACCCGCACCTGCCATGATGCCGGTACGCATATGGCTGAAATCCGTTTTGCGGTAATCAGGATGGTTGAACATGGCGATGAACATGGTCGGAACGCCGTTGAAGCAGGTGATCTTTTCCTGATTGATGCAGGCAAGAGACGCCTTTGCAGAGAAGTAAGGCATGGGACACATGGTAGCTCCGTGGGTCATGGAGGATGTCATGGACAGCGTCATGCCAAAGCAGTGGAACATAGGAACTTGGATCATCATGCGGTCTGCCGTGGACAGACCCATGCGGTCGCCGATACACTTGCCGTTGTTGACCACATTGTAGTGGGTCAGCATAACGCCCTTGGGGAAGCCGGTGGTGCCGGAGGTGTACTGCATATTACACACATCGTCAGGACGGACTGCCGCCGCCATCTTTGCCACCTGCTCGTGGCTGACAAGGTCGTAGCGTGCCATTGCCTCATCAAAGGTCAGGCAGCCGGGCTGCTTAAAGCCGACGGTGATCACATTGCGCAGGAAGGGCAGCTTCTTGCAATGCAGGGGCTGACCCGCCTTAGTGGTTGCGATCTCGGGACAAAGCGCATTGATGATCTGGGCATAGTTGGAGTCCAGGCAGGAATCGATCATCACCAGCGTATGGGTATCGGACTGGCGAAGCAGATACTCTGCTTCGTGAATTTTGTAAGCCGTATTGACGGTGACCAGTACCGCGCCGATCTTGGTGGTTGCCCAGAAGGTGATGTACCATGCCGGCACATTTGTCGCCCAAACAGCCACCTTCGAGCCTGCCTTCACGCCCATGGAAACGAGGGCGCGGGCAAAGCGATCCACATCCTCGCGGAATTCCGCATAGGTGCGGGTGTAATCGAGAAGTCGGATCGTAGCCATGTCGTTCTGT
>JAZNNV010000085.1:0-20210 GCA_045580465.1 Faecousia sp. | reverse complement strand
AATTGTCTCCTAAGCCCGCTTGGCCTCCGACTTCCAGCCGTAGGTCTTGGCAGCAGCCTTCATCAGGGTGTAGGGCTGCGCGTAGGAGACGATCTTGGAAGCAAGCAGCGCGCAGCGGATGTTCTCGATCCACTCAGCCTTTTCCTCAGCGGTCAGCTGCAGAGCTTCTGCAGCAGCACCGGGCAGAACCTTGGCAGCGTTGACGCGCTCGTTCTTCATGGCAGACAGGCAGCGTGCGAAAACAGCTTCGCCGATCAGGGTCAGCGGCACGCCTTCGTCCAGAGCAGCGATGCCGGTCCACTTGCCGGTACCCTTCTGGCCGGCGGTGTCCAGAATCTTCTCAACGATGGGTTCGCCATCGGTATCCTTATAAGCCAAAATGTCACGGGTGATCTCGATCAGGTAGCTATCCAAATCGCCCTTCATCCAGTCAGCGAAGACCTCATGCATCTCGTCGTCAGACATGCCCAGCATGTTCTTCATCAGGTGGTAGGCTTCGCAGATCAGCTGCATATCACCGTACTCGATGCCGTTGTGAACCATCTTGACGAAGTGACCTGCGCCGTTTTCGCCGACCCAGTCACAGCAGGGAGAGCCGTCCTCCACCTTGGCGCAGATAGCCTGCAGAATGGGCTTTACGCTTTCCCATGCAGCGGGAGAGCCGCCGGGCATCAGGGAAGGACCGTTCAGCGCGCCCTCTTCGCCGCCGGAAACGCCGGTGCCGATGTAGAGCTTGCCTGCAGCCTCAACATGAGCGGTGCGGCGAACGGTATCGGGGAAGTGGGAGTTGCCGCCGTCGATGATGATGTCGCCATCGTCCAAAAGGGGCAGCAGGGCGTCGATGGTGGCATCAACAGCAGAGCCTGCCTTGATCATCATCATGATCTTGCGGGGCTTTTCGATGGATGCGACCAGCTCCTCCATGGAGTAGGTGCCGATGATGTTCTTGCCGGCGCCGCGGCCTTCCACGAAGTTCTTGACCTTCTCGGTGGTGCGGTTGAAGACCGCAACGGTGAAGCCCTTGGACTCCATGTTCAGAACCAGATTTTCGCCCATAACGGCGAGACCGATCAAACCAATGTCAGCTTTTTTCATGTGTCATTCTCCTTATTATTTGAATTGAGTGGTTCAATATTATCCGTAAATTTCGCGGTGACGCTGCCGCAGGCCGTCCAGCACGCTGTAGGGGATCTCCAGCTCGCCCTTGCCCCTGCCGATGGCGATGTGGGGCTTGTTGGCGCCATGGTAATCCGTGCCGCCGGAGATCACCAGACCCAGCTCCTGCGCCATGGCGCGGTAGCGCTGCTCCATGTCAGGGGTGTAGTCGGTGTAGTAGCCTTCGATGCCGTCAAGACCGTAAGGAATCAGGGATTTCAGATATTCCCGCAGCTCGTCATCGGGCTTTTCGATCAGATGCAGGTGGGCAGCCACTGCGATGCCGCCCGCTTCATGGATCAGGGAGACTGCTTCAGGGCCGGTCAGTGCCTGCCGGTTGGAGTAGGCATAGCAACCAACAGACAGATACTTGGCAAATGCCTCCTTGACAGATGCGGCGTAGCCCTTACGCACCATGATCTGGGCGAAATGGGCGCGGCACAGAACGGGATTGCCATGGGCTTCTGCCCGGGCTTCCTCCATGGTGATGTCAAAGCCCTGCTCGTTGAGCTTGCGGCAGGTTTCCTCCTGGCGCTCGTCACGAACCTGCAAAGCATACTGCATCACATCCTGCAGTCTTTTGTTGTGGATGTCGATAAAGTAGCCCAGAATGTGCAGCTCCGTATCCGACTGGGCGGACAGCTCCACCGCAGGGATCACCTCAACGCCCAGCTTGCTGCCTTCATCCATGGCTTCCTGCACGCCGGTGATGCAATCGTGATCGGAAAGGGCGATGGCAGCAAGACCTGCCTCCTTTGCGGTACGAACCACATCGGCAGGCGTCTGAGCACCGTCACTGCACAGAGAGTGGGTGTGTAAGTCGATTCTTCTCACAGCCTGCTCCTTATTCGTCGCAGACCCACAGACCCAGCGCGGGGTTGGAGATATAGAAGATCTCCTCGCCGTCAACGGTGTTGAAGCCGTCTACCAGCTTGGCAGGATCATACTTGGCAACAGCCTGCTCGTAGGGCATATAGTTGAAGGCAGCGCCGCGGACTTCTTCCTCGGTCAGCTTGCCGGCGCAATAAGTGATCTTGAAGCGTCCGTCAGAAGAGCCGTGGATCAGGTGGGCAGCAACGGAGAGGTTCTCCCGCAGATCCTCATGCTCTTCCACCAGCTTCAGGACATTTTCTCTGCCTACATAG
Source organism: Faecousia sp. (assembly GCA_045580465.1). Lineage (GTDB taxonomy): Bacteria > Bacillota > Clostridia > Oscillospirales > Oscillospiraceae > Faecousia. The sequence goes on along the minus strand of JAZNNV010000085.1, from coordinate 17,910 downwards.
CCATACTTGCGGATTAGGCGGTCGTTCTGCTCGTCCTCGCCGAAGTGAGCAACTGCCGGTGCCAGCACGATCAGCTCGCCGCCGTCGGCAATCGCCATACGGGTGCGGTAGATCGCCTTGTTGCCCAGCCATGTGCTCTTGAATTCACGGGGGTCAAGGTAGACAACCACCTTGTCAAGGCGCTTTTTCATGTGGGTCAGGTTGATCTGCTGGCTCTTCTTGACAGCAGCCTCAAACTGCTTGCGTTCCGTGCCGATGTACAGACCGTGGATGGTGACCTCGTCGCCCTTGTTGGTGGTGGTCGTCAGAACGTACACCAGAGGAATATCGGAAAGGAAATGCTCCTGCGCATAGTCAAAGACACGGCGCACAGGAGAGAAGTCCTTGCCCATGATGCGTTCCATGCCGTAGAAGGCACCCAGCATATGGGAGGAGTTGATCATGGAAGAACCACCGCAGCCGACAAAGATGTTCTTGCCGTAGTTCGCCATGCCCACGACCTCGTGAGGCACGACCTGACCGACGGAGAGGATCAGATCGTAGCTGGGATCCATCAGGCGCTTGTTGACTTCCACGTCGATGCTGTTGTTGACGAGACCCTCGGACACTTCAGAAACAAAGGATGCTGGGACTTCGCCGATCTTCACAACGTCGTTGCGCCAGTTATGAACGATCATGCGGTCGAAGGGAACGCCCTCGCCGAAGAATGCGACCCATTCTTCCTTGGTCATGGGGACATGGGTGCCCAGTGCGGGCATGATGTCTACCTCGCAGGTGTCCTTCAGCAGCTCATAGTAAATTGCAGTGATCTTGCCTGCGCCGGAGTACATTCTGGTGTAGTCCGGGGGCAGAATGAGAACTTTTTTGAGGTTGCGACCCTCAAGGGATTTTTTCAATGCTTCCACCAAAACGTCGGTGGGAATACCGTTTTCGTATTCGTAAATCATACAAGCCTCTTTCCGCTCTGCATACAGAGCCATTTTTGTGCATTTTCAGTATAGCACATAATCCTATTAATTGCAAGCGGGTTCTCCCCTTTTTATCCCGTCTTTTTGCTGGGAAAATTTGATTGACACGTGCCTGTCACATCAGTATCATAATAGAAGAAAGGAGGGGTATCCATGATCATTGACTCCCATGCCCACTATAATAACCGCGCCTACGGCGGCACGTTCCGCTACCTGACCCGCGCTGGTGACGGATACGCCCTCAGGGAAGGCGATTTACAGCAGCTTTTCGGGGAGATGAGTGCCGCCGGTATTCCCTGCTCTATCGAACCGGGTGTAACGCTGCAGTCCTGCGAAGAGATCCTGCAGCTGTGCGCAGAGCACCCCGGGCGGCTCTTCCCTGCTGTTGGTATCCATCCTACGCGGACATTTTTAGGAAAATGGCAGGATCGGAAAAAGCTGATCGCCTACGCAAAAGACCCATCTGTCGTTGCCATCGGCGAGTGCGGTCTTGATTATCACTATCCCCGCAAGCAGCAGCACCGGCTGACCCAGCACCTCTGGTTTTTATATCAGCTGAACCTCGCATGGAAGGTGAAAAAGCCGGTGATCCTGCACGTACGCAACGCCCACGAGGATGCGCTGCGGATCTTGAGGCAGCATCCTGCCCGCAAGCTGGGCGGTGTAGTGCATTGCTTCTGCGCATCTTATGAGATCGCCCGGCAATATCTGGAGCTTGGCTACCACATCGGCATCGGCGGCTCGCTGCTGCAGCAGGAGGAGCGTTCAAAGGAGCTGTGCGAAGCGGTCCGGCAGATGCCCTTGGAGCGAATATTGCTGGAAACCGATGCGCCCTACATCTTCCCCTATTGCAAGGACACGATCCCGCCCAAGCAGCTGCGCCGGGCGCGCAACACCTCCCTGATCCTTCCTGCGGTTGCGGAAAGGATCGCCGAATTAAAGGGTATTTCCCCGGAATCTATTGCGCAGCAAACAGCAGAAAATGCGATCAGGCTTTTCGGTTTAGAGCTATAAAAAAGAGAGGCATTTGCCTCTCTTTTTTATATCCTTATTCCGTTACAATGGTCAATTTCGTGCTGGATGATCTGTGCCGTCCAGCCGGAAAAGGTCTTGATGCGGGTCTGAAATTGCTCGTTTTGCCAGCGAACCTTAATGGTCTGAAAGCGCTTGCACGGACGCGGTCCGCCCAGCAGCGAAAGGCAGCCCTCCTGCGTGTCATATTCGCCGGAGGTTTTCAAAATCTCCGGGTTGAACATGGTCATATAGACACCTTTGTTATCAAAAACGATGATCCGTTTCCGAACGCCGATCATATTCGCCGCCATGCCCACACAGCTTTCCTTATGGGCAGTCAGCGTGTCCAGCAGATCCCGCGCCGTCTGCAGATCATCCTCGGTCGCAGGAATCGATGGTATTCCCAGCAGAATCGGATCATGCACCAGCTCCTTAACCATGGTAAACCTCGCTGATTTTGCGCAGGATCTCCTCGTCCGCGGGGCAGAAATCGTAATCCGGGATCTGCGCTGAGGTGATCCATTGGATGTCGCTGTGCTCTATTTTCTGCGGCTCGCCATCGGCAATCGTGGCATGATAAAGCGTCAGATGGACATGGATATCCGGGTATTCGTGGACTACGTCCATGAATACATCTCCGACGGAAAGGGTCACGCCCAGCTCCTCCTGACACTCCCGGGTCAACGCCTGCTGCTTCGTTTCTCCCGGCTCGACTTTGCCGCCGACGAATTCCCAAAGCAAGCCTCTGTCCTTGTTGGCAGGACGCTGGCAGATCATAAATTTGTCGCCGTCCCAAATCAGGGCAGCTACCACCTCCGTCACGGCGGGGGCATTTTCTTTTTTATCGGACTTTTCCTTGTGTCCGGCGCGGAAGCTGCTGATCAGCAGTGCAACACACACCGCAGCGATCACCAAAAACGCGCCGTGAACGCTCACCTGGGCGATCACCTTTGTGTTTCCGCCCAGAAGCTGCTCCAGCATCTGCGCAAGGTTCGTATCAAACAATTTGTCGATCAGATCGGTCAGATGCATAAAAACCTCGCACAGCGAGAACAGCGACAGCACCGCCAAGGCAATGTTTTGACGGCGGTCACGAGCCTTCTCCTCTGCTGCCTCCTTCTCCCGCAGCAGAAGCTCTTCATGCTCTCGCCTTGCGTGCTGGATCTCCGCCAATGCCTCCGTGCCGATCTTCAGGCTTTCGATATCCTCCTGAATCATCAGGCGCTCCCGGAGGTACTGATAAAAATCGTTATGGTGCTGCACGCTGCTGACAGAGCTGTGCATACCCTTCATCAAAAAGGCATTCAGCTCCGCCACGAAGGCATCCAGCCGGACACCCAGCGAGCCGGGATGACTGTATTTCTGCGGGTCGGAAGAAAATTCCGAAGCGCAGCGCTGAGAGAAGTTCATCAGGCTGAAGGACTGATACAGCGCCAGAATGTAGAGGAAAAAGTATTCATTTCGGATGCTGTCGTCAAAATTCCCCGTGAAGAACGCCCGATTGCCCTCGTTGACTACGGCATAGTAGCCGCAGCCTGCCCGGGATGCGTACATGCACACGTCCGCGAAAGGATGTACCCCTTCGCTGAGTGCCTGCGCCGACGGGCGGTATTTCCGGTTATAGCCGTTGGCGAGCCAGTACGCCGCCGTCTGCAGCTGCTGATCGGTAATGGGCGATTCATTTCGCAGCAGCACATAATTGAAGATCAATGCCCGATCCGGGCAGAGCATGCCGTCCTTCAGACAGCTGCTGTTCAGATAGCGAAGGCTGCCCAAGGGTCTGAGCAGCTGCCCAAGCCATTTCGCGGCATCAAAAGGAAGAAACGTATCCGCTTCCTCCTTGCTGCGGCGGCTTTGCTTTCTTGTGAAATATTTGTCGGTATAGCTGCATTCCTTGAAGCGGTTTTGCAGGAGGATCAGCTCCTCCAGATTGGGAATCTCTTCCTTGTCCAGCGGCTCCAGCTCGTACCACAAAAGACCGATATCCGTGTGGAACAGATGGATCTGGGCGCGGGCAATGCGCCACTTTGTGGGCTCTGCATCCTTGTCAGCCGCATAGAGCAGCTGAGGCAGCTTGTTGCGATCGGCAAATTCCCACGTGCTTCCGATGCTGCAATCATTTTCCTTGCCGTAGGCAAGCTGATACAGATGGGAAAAGACAGCGGAATTTCTTGTCGGCAGGCTGCAGCGGCTCCATGCTTTCTCCTTCTCAATGCGAGAAAATACCTTAGCATAATCACCGGCGCAGGAAAAAGGCACCACGTATCGCAAAACCAGCGTTTTGTCGACTGTTACCATTTTCTCCCCTCCCGTCAGGCAATCACCCACAGAACCAGCGCGGTCAATACCAGCTTAAAAAGTCCCGCGCCCAAAGCAGAGTTAATATGCTCTCTTTGGGAGGAACGAACAGCCAGCATCACCACAGCACCGATGCAGGTCACCATCCAGCAGCCCAGCTGGATGATCAGCAGATTCTGTGCAAGCGCCTCCGCAGCGATCTCGGCAGTCAGGCACACAAAGGACAGCAGCAGCGCGGAGAACAAGTACGCCAGATTTACATTTCTGCGAAAATCTCCATAATCCGGCATATTCACTCCGCGCACCGCGGCGACCATATAGATCCAAAGAAGAACCTGTGCGATCAAGCCGAAGACCGCGCCGACAACAGCAAGAACAACACCCACATTGGCATTCAAATCAAACAAATTCATAGTTATCTCTCCTTACGATAGCAATGAAGATACAAAAGCACTGATCATTTCGAACAGATCAACGCACCGGGTCACCGTCAGACCAACCATGTCAACAGCTGTGTCCAACAGCAGCGTCACCCGCGCAAGCACCGTATCAACGGGCAGGCTGTCCAGCCTTTCGTAGAGCGCCGCCCAGCGATCAGGCTGCAGCTTTTCCGGGAATTGGGTAAAAAATGTCAGCATCGAGCCGGACAGCTTTTCACCGATTGCAGGAAATGCCTGCTGAAGCTGCGGCAATTTGTCCACAATGGCAGGCACGTTGGAGGCGCCCACCAAATACAGCAGCACGATCCATGCTGCCACAGAAAGAACCGTCAAAAACCGATAGAGGTTTCTGAGTTTTTGAGTCCGTTCGGCAGTCCTTTCCCAACGCTCGGCTTCATCCACAAGCATCTCCCTGCGAAGCTCCTGCAGGACCTGCTTGTAGACACGCTTGCAGACCACTTCCGGAATGGCTCTGCGGCAATGGGGGCAGACTTTATAGGCAAGGCTGATGCCCTTGGCTTCCGGTCGACAGCCGCAATCCCAGCCGGTGATGGGTCTTTCCCGTCTTTCTCTTTCCAAAGTCACGGATATCACCCACCCTTCTGCGTATTATCCGCAAGGGATTCTTCTGCAGGCTCCTCGTTCTGCTCCTGCGGAGGCAGGGTCAGGTTTCTGTCTCTGACCACGGCACGAAGCTCCTCGAAGCAGTCATTCTTGCGGGTCAGCACCTTTTCGAAGGTAATTCCGTTTTGGGCAAGATACCCACGATCATACTCCGACAGCGCAATGGGCATCGCCACAAAGCCCGTCTTGACACCCTTGGCAACACTGTCCGCATTGACATTGATGACAGACCGCTTCCCCGTGTAGACGATCATCGGATAACGCATGCCCTGAAATTTCGCCAAATATCCCCAGCGGTAGAATATACGGATGGGGTGCAGCTTCAGGACGCTGTCAAGAATATTGCCGTTTTTCACTGTGTCACAGTAGACATGCTCATCCATATTCTCATTGATTTCCGCCACCAGCCGGGTGTTGAGCACCTCCAAAAAATCCTCATCAGTCGGTGCGCTTGCCCGGGGCAGGACAAAATCGCCCGCCTCCTCGTTGGGCGTGATATTGTCGCCCAGCTCCCACTCCAGATACTGGGGGATCAGCGATGCCGTCAGAGGATCGAGGTGTACACGGATCACGGAATTGTAGTGCTGATGGGATTTTGCCTGCCTGCCTTCCAAGCCCTGATTGGCTTCCAGCGTCAGCCGGCCAAGCTCCGTCAGCTCACCATTCTTGTCAATGTGCTCCAAAAGCAACTCTTCTTTTCTGATATAGCTCTTTACCGTCTCCAGCGACATGCCGGAAATGCTCCGGATCGCCTCAGGATCCCGTATACCGGCATCGTAAAGTCGCAGGATCAGCAGCGACAGAACGCTGTAATCCTCCACCGAACGCATTTTGACGTGAGCTTCGGCGATGACCACCGGCAGCTGCATTGGATGGAAGTATTCCAGCTTCAATGCGGGCGGGGTCTCAAAATTCTCCATAAATCGCTGAAGGTCCTGCAGCCATCTGGAGTCATTCAGTTTATTCAGCATGGCTACTGTCTCCTTTCAGGATCTTACGGAATTGGGCTGCGTCCAGCAGATCGCCGGCGGGCTTATCCGCTGTGACATGCTGCATCAGCAGCTTGAAGAAGCGGGAGAAGCGACGCTCGCAATCCAACTCACAGTTGGCGCATTGCTTGGCGTGGAACGGTTCGATGGTCGTGTCGTCCGTATCGCAGCAGGGCAGCGCTTCACCCTCCGGGTTTTTCACATACAGACAGCTTTGCAGATAAGAAAAGTCACCAATGATCACCAGCTGCATTTTGCTGCGGGTAAAGGCAACGTTCAGTCTGCGCAGCTCCTTCAGGAAGCCAACGCGGGCAGCCTCCGGGTTCTTCCGATCGCTGCGGGTCAGGCTGTAAATGATCAGATCGCGCTCCTGTCCTTGGAAGCTGTCCAAGGACGCAACGCTCGTGGAGGCTTCTTCGTTGCTGAACCGCAGCCGCTGGCGCAATTTTTCACGGATCAGGCGCACCTGCGCGCCGTAGGCAGAGATCACGCCCAGCCGCTCGCCCAGCTCCCGGCGATATTCCAGCTGCTTTTCCTCGCTCATGCTCTGCATCACAGCTTCCAAAATATCCGCCACCATGTCTGCTTCCACTACATTCTGGTAGCCCATCTTACTCTTCGGTTGGGATTCAAAACGGTCAGGCAGACGGGAGGTGTCGATCAGCACCAGCGGCAGATCCGTATGGGGCACTACGACACGGAAATTCTTCATGTCGTAGCTCGATTTGTAGTTATCCTCGTAGAACCACTGAGAAATCACATTGGAAATATGCCCCGGCATACGGAACTGGCTGTTCAGATTGACAATCTTTTTCTGGTCGCTGATGATCTTTCCGATAAACGTCTCCAACGCCTCGTGATCATAGCGACTAAAATACGCCGTCTCCTCTTTACCATCCGCACCCGGATGCTTTTCCTCGATAGGTTCGCCGCAATAGTCCGGGACAGTAGGCTTCAAGATCTCTTTCTCCGCCATTTCCAGAAGACGTTCCTCGTCGATTTCAGGAGCATCTTTCCCCGGCTCCGATTTCACCCAAGTGCCGGTATTATTCACAAGCCGCGCGATCTCGCGTCCACGCATCTGTCTGAACAGGAACTCAAAGAAGCTTTGCATGAACAGATCGGTGCGGATCTCATCGTTGCGGCAGGAGGTGACGATCTCATCGTTGACGATGGGCGGGATCTGCTTGTAGTCACCCAGCATCAGTGTTTTGGGTGCACGGCTCATGGGAACCAGCGCATTATGCAGCTGGATCTGACCCGACTCATCGATGATCGCCACATCAAAATCCACGTCCGCAAACCGCTTGTTGGCATTGATGCCGATGCAAGTAGCGCCGACCACTTGGCAAGCATCCAACAAAATTTCCTCAAAAATGTCGTTGCGGTCATCATTCAGCGCTGTTTCCGCCCAATGACGGGAGGCTTCCAGAATCTTGTCTGCGGATATGGCGGTCTGTTCCATTCGCCCGATCTCGCTCTTGATGAATTCTGTGCTGTCCAGATCGGCATGAAGCGATTTATCACGACCGAGATAGCACAGCTCACTTTCAAATTCAGGCACCAGACGGGACTGCCCGTCCACACCTACGAGAATACGCCGCTGCAGGTTCTTGATGCCATGCTCGCTCTGTTCGATCGCTTCCACAAGACCGGTCTGACGTATCTGCTGCAGCAGCTCCTGCAGACGTTTAACAGACCGTGTGTATTCCTGCTCCTTCTGCATCAGGAGGGCTTCATTTTCAATAATTGCAGTGCGTCCCTCTTCGATCCGTTTTTCCGCACGGCGACGCAGCGGTGCCTGAAGCAGGCGGATGAAGAAGTTTTTCTTTTTGCTTTCCTCAAGGAAGATGGAATAGCGTTCACTCCGGGAACGGTAGAAGTCCAGCTGTGTACGCGCCTGCTGCATTTTCAAGGCACAAGCCGCGATCAAGGCAGCGGTCTCCTTCAGCTCCCTGCTCTTTTTCTCCAGCTCATTGACTGTCGCATCCCGTCTCATCAGCATCAGATATAGGGATCGCAATGCCACAAGATAGTTGCTGATCCGTTCCTTGTCACGGGTGATCTGTGCTTCCAATCGTTCCCGGTTTGTCTGCACGGCATTGCGCATGGTTTCGATCCGTTGGGACGGAATAAACCTCTTGCAGTTCTCCTGAATCTTCTCCTCACGTCCCAAACGAAGGATCTCGCAATCGCCCTTCAAGCGCACCAGCACATTGTCAACGGCAGAGTTGTTTTGCGAGGAGATCAGCACCCGCATGCCCTGCGACACGAAATACTCCACCCACGCAAGGATGACTGTGGTCTTGCCGGTTCCCGGAGGGCCAAGCACCAAGAGCATATCCTCTGTCAGGATACCCTTGACAATGGCCTCCAGCTGCATCTGGTTCGGCGGATACTTCTGCGCCATGCGCTGATGCAAAAACTCCACCAATTCTTCCGGCTTCTCCGGCAGCTTATAGCCCGCCACCGAGTAATCACGGAAGGTTTTATACATATAGCGGGCAGGGGTCTTGCCGCTGTAGATGCTGCGGGCAACTGCCTTGCGGATCTTGTGCTGGGTGTCGTTCTGAAAGACGAAAAGGTATCCTTCCTTCGGCAGCTGATCAATATCAAACTGCCGGTAAAACTCCAAAGTAAAAACAACACCGTCCAGCGTTTCGGTATCGATCTCCACCAAAAGACCCACCAACCCTGTGCTGCTTTCGTCCTTGCGGTAGATGACGACCCGCTGACCAACGGTCAGAGTGCAATTTTCCGGGTCGGCGGAGGAGTCGTAGGAAACAAAGGAAAAGCTGCTTTTTTTGCCACTGGAAGCAGCGCCTGCTGTCCAATCGGAAAACTTTACACCGCAGGTAAAATCCACCTGCTTAAGCTCAAACTCATGCTCCTTCTCGGTGTACTGTTCGAAAGGACCGATCACATTTTCGCGCATATGATCCGACACATGGGGAGATGATACATACTCATCCTCGCCCCCGTCCTCGCAATAGCTGCGCATCTGATGGACCAGCTGATCGAAAACCTCCTCATCCATATGCCAGCTCAAATGCTCTGATTCCGGCACCTCCTCACAGGTGCCTTCCGGCGAAAGAAACCATGATTCTGATTTATGCACCAGATAAATGCCCTTGGTGGCCTCCAGCAGGAACATGGTGTTGTAACGGCTGTTATAGAATTGATTTTTACCGTCCTCGCCGGTGCGGAAGTTCGAAACGGAGAAATTCTGTTCTCCCATCGCCACGTTCCAACTCAGCGAGAATGTCGGCATCTGCAGATTGTACGCCCAGAAATCGCCGCTGCTGTTGAGTATGTGTCTTGCCGAAATGATCAGCGGTGCCTTTCGTTTTCCGAGTTCTTCAAGAAGGATCCGATACTGTGCGTTTGTGATGGGATTGCTTTTCTTCTGATCCTTTTTTTCAAAAATCTTTTTTTCCGCACGGGTGACATAGATGATCAAGGGTTCTTCGAGCTTGAAGTACTGATTGGGGTGAAATCGAAGATCGTCATGTATCGTCATTTGCAGCCACCTCCGTTTCCAATTCCTTCGGAAGGATCAGATCGCCGATCTGCTGCAGCTGCGGCACGATCTTAACCGCAAAAATCTCCCATTCTTCATTTGTAAAAAGATCCCGAATGGTCTTGCTCATTTTCCTTACCTCTTCATTGGAATGTCTTGGATCACCTGTAACAGACGGCACCGTCTGTTCGGTGAAAACTCTGTCATTTTCTCAAACAGCCTTTGATAGGCTCTGCCGTGCCTGACTGCCAGCACCTGCGGCGGCAGCTGGGGACGCAGCTCCCATTTCGGCGCATCCCAGCTGGGCAAAAACAAACTACTGAGTTCTTCCTGCGGTGTATCTGTCAGCAGCTCATACCACAAAAGTCCCAGAGAAAACACGTCCTTGGACGCGCCGCTGCCCATGATGGTGTTCATGCGGCTCAGCCGTTCCGGCGCCTGATAACCGTCCGTGCCGGTACCCAGCGTATGATCCAGCGCAGCCGTACCGAAGTCCACCAAAGCCACCTGCCATTTTTTCTTGTCATCCAGCCAGATCATGACGTTTTCCGGCTTGATGTCCAGATGGCTCAGCGCCGGCATTTTCGCATGAATGCTCTGCAGGATCTGCGTCAGCTGGTACAGGATCAGCGTTCTGAGCCAAAGTTCCGTTTCATAGCGGGGTGAGCTGGGATCAAACGGTCTGTTGTTCATCCATTGACGCAGCGAAACGCCGGGCATTTTTTCCATCACCAGCACATAGGTTTGCTGTTTTCTGTCGTCCCAATGGTCAAGAAGCTCCGGGACACGATTGGTGCATCTGCGGGCGCGGATCATGGTCTGTGCTTCTTCCTGCGCGTCCTTGAGCATCTGCTTTTGATCCAAGTACGCGTTGCCGTAGCGGATCATTTTCACAAACAGATCTTTTCCCTGCTCATCCCGGGCCGTGCCGCACCAGACCAGCTCCGTTTCATGCACCGGACCGGCTACCTGATAAGACTTACCGGTTTTGGGATTCGTTACAGTGATCGTATTCATACGCAAACACCTCTCTCAGCTCCTGCACAGACGGCACGTGCTGCATTTTGGGATCCCGATAGAACAGTTTTGTGTAAAGCTCCCGCAGCCGGGGAGAGAATTTCGCATTGGTATACATGGAGAACGAACCGACAGAGGTCGCATAGGCAAGCTTGCGGTTCAGGCAGAACAACACCACCCGTGCCAGCGCGTGAACGTCCACCTTCTCCCACTCAGAGCCGGTAATATTTTGCAGCCTCAGGAAATTGGGGATGTACAGATTGCTGTCGCAGGCAGATGCCAGACGGGTGTTGACGGTGCGGGTGCTGTCAAGGATCTTGCTGGTCTGCAAATTCAAAAGCAGCGCCTCATAATTGCCGTCCTTCGTCTTGTTCAGGAGAATGGATGCAGGGAAAATATTGCGGTGATGCATGCCCAGCGCCTTCAGCTCCAGCAGTGCGTCACAGATATCCATGCCCAGCTTCATCGCCTGCTGCATGGTCATGGACTTGTCCAATTCGCTCAGAAGCATACTCTGGGAGCGGGCGCTGTAAAGCAGCAGCTTACAATCTGAGTTACAGGTCAGTGACTGCACAAGATCCGGCAGGCACAGACGGCTGCCGTGGATGTAATTTTCATAAACACGGCGGTTGGCTTCCATCTGGCGCTGCTGGAATTCGATCGCTTCCCCCCAGGAAAGATACTGCAGATAGTAGTGAACGCGATATCCGCTATCTCTGTAGACAAAATAGTCATCCTCCAAGCCCGCGCCGGGGGAGCTGATGCGCCGTTCGATAAAATATTGACCAAAAGGCACCAGCATCTCGTCAAATTTGTGCCCGCCGGGGTTGCCGTGAAGCAGGCACAGCAGATCGAAAAGATCCTTGACGATGCCCATTGCCTGCGCGGTATTTCTCTTCGTTTCCGCATCAATATCCGCAAAGGCATCCTGCCCGCCCTTTTGCTTGCCGGAGGTGGGATGGACGGCTTTGTTGCCCATCTTGCGGATCTCGTCTGCTTTTTGGCGAACAAGCTCGCTGTCCTTTGTCAGCGCATCGCAGTTAATCTGAATGCTCTCCGCCAAATTGGCGGGCTTGGTATTGTGACGCTTGGACTGATCCTTGAAAAGATTCTCAATTGCCCGGCGGGCATAGATCGCCGTGTCGCCGGGTGTGACGCGCACACAGCGCTCTGCCGCACAGCAATCGTTGATGCAGGCTTCCAGATATTCATTCTCACCCTTGAGATGCTCAAAGCAATCAAAATTCATAACGTCACGTTCCTTTTCTTCGTACCATTGGGGAATGTGGTTGATATTTCTTTTATTATAGTAATTTTCCACAGAAAAATCAACCGCTCAACCGACTTATTCCGTCACATTTCCTTGCCATTTCGCTACAAAACGCAAAGGGAGAGGTGCTGCCTCTCCCTTTGCGTATCTTATTTCTTATCCGCACCGGATTTGCCGAAATACATCAGTTCCCACACAGCACTTTCCTCGGTGACAGATTCCACTGTAGCGCCGTTTTCAATCCTTTCGATGGTGGCGCTGCCCTCAAAGCGCAGGTAAGAACCCTCAAATCCGATCAGCTTTGCTGCCAGCCGTACAATACCGGGCAGCAGATCAATGAAGTTCTGCCGGGAGATATCGTTATGGCGGTCGTATGTAATGCGGTAGTACTCTCCGGCGGGAGTCTCGTATTCGTAGACCACCTTGTTGTAAACCGGCTTGCCGGTGTGATCGTCGATGTATTCATCGGTGGGCAGGAATTTCAGGGTGTGGTTGGCATTGTCGCCCAGAATGACGCCACCCTTGGCCAGCATGAATACATCAAATTCCTTGTAACCGTACTTCTTCTCTGCGGTGATCCAGGAGGAGATGACCTTGTATTCTCCAATTTTAGCACGACCCCAGTACCAGTGGTGCATCAGCTTCAGCATGGAGATGTTGCCCCAGTTGTGGTCGTGGTAGCCACTGCCCTTCAGATGAAGCTGGCCTTCCGGATAGGTCACATCCGCAACGGCGTTGCCCTCGGGAGTGGCAGGCAGCCAGTTAAAGTAGTACTCCTCATTGTCACCAAAGAGGATGGGCCCGCATTGGCTCCGCCAGGCAGGAACGGTGTTGGTCAGACTGACAGTTGCGGACATGGTTTTTCCCTTAAACACGATGTTGTAGTGCTTCAAATCGCCGTCCATGTGGCAATCGCCGATTTTAATATCGCACTTTTCCTTGCTATAAAAACTTTCTTCAATGGTGGCATCCACCTGCTCTTCAAACTTTCTGCCGTCAGGTAGGGTCAGCTCCATGGTGGACATGGGCTTGACAGGGCCATCTACCTCAATGGGAGATTTGGAAAAGAAGAAGATGATCAGCTTGGTTCCGTCGGGGTAGCTGGAATCGAAGTACCACCATTCGTAGGTGCCTTTGCCTCCGTCGGTACGCATACCGTCTTCCCAAATCTCCACCTTATTGCGGGTCAGACCGAACTTATTGTAGTGAAGGTCGTCATCGGGATGAATCGCGGCTTGAATCTTTTTCATGGCAGTTCCTCCTTATCCAAAATAGTGGCTGATCTCGGCCATCCGGCTTTCCTGCTTCACGCCAAAGGGACAGCGACTTTCGCAGTGACCGCAGTGCAGGCAGGCATCGGCGTTTACGGACAGCTTCGTATAGTGATTGGCGGCGATGGAATCTCCGGCCAGCGCGAGATCATAATACTTATTCACAAGCCCAATGTCGATGCCTGCTGGGCAGGGTTGGCAGTGGTTGCAGTAGACGCAGGTGCCGGAGATAGTGTCGGCGGTAAAAGTGCCGATAACGGAGTAATCCTTTTCCTCTTCCGTGGCATCCAGGAATTTCAGTACCTGATCCAAATGCTCCATGGTCTGCACACCGGGCACAGCCACCAGTACACCGGGGCGGTCGATAGCGTATTGCAGACACTGGCTGTGGGTCAGCGCCGCGCCGAAGGGAGACTGATCGGCAGATAGGAGCTGACCTGCGAAGAAGGGTTTCATCACGGAGATACCCACGCCTTCTCTTGCGCATCGCTGGAACAGGTCAAAGCGTTCCTTCACCGAGCCAATGCCGTACTCATCGCCCTTTTCGAAATCGTAGGCGGGATTGATGGAGAACATCATCATGTCGATGAGACCGGTGTCCAGAATCCGGTTGGCAACGGATGGCGTATGGGAGGAGAAACCGATATGGCGGACAACACCTTTCTCCTTCAGTTCCTTTATGTAGTCCAGAACGCCGATCTGAACGAGCTTGTCGAAGTCCTCGTCTTCATCCACGCAATGCAGGAAACCGAAGTCCACATAGTCGGTGCCCAGAGTCTCCAGTTCCCAGAGGAAGGTCTTTTTGATGGTCTCAAAATCCCGGCACCAGCCGTACTCACCATTTTCGTCATACACAGCGCCGAAATGCACCTGCAGGAACACTTTCTCTCGCTGACCGGCAATGGCACGACCAAAAGGTGCGTAAGTAGCGCCGGCGGTGCACATATCAAAGAAGTTGATTCCGTGGTCGATGGCCTTGCGGATGATGGCCTCAATTTCGTCAGCCGGGGTTTGTCCGATACCGCCCAAGCCAAGACCCAGCACGCTGAATTTTTCCTTCTCATTTCCATGGGGAAGCTGTCTGTATTCCATAGGGATTCCTCCTTGTATGCAGCTCATCTACCATCATTATAGCGCAAATATAGGATTGCTGTAAACATTAAAATGTACAGCGTCGCAGCTGTCTTAAAAACATGACAGCAGTGCATTGAATTTTGCTCCTTGGTATGATATGATACCTTTAGATTATCACGCTCCCCGATCGGAGGAATGAAATATGGCACAGGACAATTACCGCAAGATCAAGCTGCTTAAGCTTTTGGAGCTGCTGCGGCTGGATACGGACGAGCAGCATCCTATGACTACCAGCCAAATTTGCGCCCGCTTGGATGAGATGGGCATCATCTGCGACCGCAGAACGTTGAGCAAGGACATTGCGCTGCTCAACGAGCAGGGCTATGAGATCATGGATACCCCTGTGGGTCATGAAAAGGGCTACTACGTGGACGACCGCAGCTTCAGTATCCCCGAGCTGAAGATCCTGATGGATGCCGTGCAGGCTGCCAGCTTTATCACGGAAAAGAAGACCGCGGAGCTTCTGGAAAAGATCGCCGTGCTGGGCGGAAGCCATCGGGCAGAGATCCTGAAGGGCAACATCGTCAACTTCAAAACCACCAAGCACTCCAACGAGCAGATCTTCTACAATGTGGATGCTTTGGAGCAGGCTATTGATCAGCAAAAGAAGGTGCTGTTCCGTTATTTTGACCTGAACGAGCATGGACAGAAGGTCTACCGCCGGGAGGGTCACCGCTATGTGGTGGAGCCCATTGCCTTGGTGTTCAACGAGGACAATTACTACATGCTCTGCTACAGCTCCCGGCATCAGAAGACCTCCACCTACCGTGTGGATCGTATGGACTCTGTAACAGTACTGGACGACCCTATTACTGACACTGCCATCGCTCTGAAGGACGAGATCGGTCCCTATACCGAGCAGGTTTTCAAAATGTATGCCGGCGAGGCCGTGGACATCGTCATTGAATTTAGCGACAACCTCATCGGCGTAGTCTTCGACAAGTTCGGCGAGGACACAAAAATGATGCGCTGCGGCGAGCATAGATGCATCGCAACCGTAAAAGTGCAGATCAGCCCGGTATTTTGGGGCTGGCTGTTCCAGTTTGCCGGGGAAATGAAGCTCCTCTCCCCTGACTCACTGGTGCTGGAATACAAGCAGCGGGCAAAATTGATCACAGGATAAGCAAACCGGCATTGAGATCTTCTCAATGCCGGTTTCCATTTCAGCAGCACCACAGAACATACCCAAGGGAAAGCAGCCCCACGGAAATACACACAAAGTTCAGCGCGATACACACAGCATTCAGTCCCTTGTTGATCCGTTCAAAGGGACTTTCCTTTTTACGAAACGGAATAATACGGCATTTATGCATCATCATGAGTGTCCTCCTTCTTGATCTGCTTGCTCTCGGCAGGCGACGTTCGTTTTTTCTTTCTGAGGATATTGTAACACATAACGTTCTAAATTGCGACATTTATTTTTACATTTTACCGTTTCTGTCGTGTTTTTGCGACAGTTAGCGCACAACGCAAGGACAGCCGTGGAGCATGGCTCAGTCCCGGTATCCGAGCAGTGACCGCAAAATGATTGACTTTTTCCTTTCCTCAAATATAATGGACAATGAGAACAGCAAATGATTCCGTTACAACACAACGATACATTATGAGAGGAGAAACCACTATGCAGAAAGTTTTTCAGCGTATTTTGGCGTTTGCATTGGCAATGATCATGCTGATGCTCGCCGGCTGTACGCAGCCCCAGCTCGACCCCTCCACTCCCGGAAGCGACCCCACTGAGCCCTCGCAGGTGATCCCTGAGGACGAATATACGCTCCCAAAAGAGGAAGGCTATAATCAGGTCACCTTTTATTGGAACTATATGGGCGATCTGAGTAACTGTGATGTCTGGGTATGGTGGGACGGCAAGGAAGGCAGCGGCTACCTGATGCACGAATGCAGCTACGGCGGCAAGGCTGTGATCAACGTCCCCGAGGGCATCCAGCAGGTCGGCTTTATCGTCCGTAAGGATTGCACTGAACCCGGCGGCAACGCCTGGGGCAGCGCCACCAAGGACTGGGGCGATGACCGCTTCGCTGTTTTGGAAGGCGAAGAGACGTTCATTTATCTGAAGGAAGGTCAGGAGCCTCAGTATTCCAGCAGCGACGGAGGAAAAACATTGTTTGAGATCAAGAAAATCGCCTTGGCAGGCATGATCGATTTCCATACCATCCAGTACAGCCTGACCCCCAAGGTAACGCTGACCTCTGTGGATCAGGTCAAGCTGTATGACGGTGATCGCGAGATCCCCATTTCCAGCGTTTCCAATCTGAACGTGGCTGCCACCACCGCCAACATCAAGGTGGAAGAAACGCTGGACATCAGCAAAATCTACGAAATCGAGATCGAGGGCTATGGCCGCAAGGCTGTTATGCCCACCAAGATCTTCGACAGCGAGGAGTTTATCAAGAATTACACCTACGACGGTGACGATCTGGGTCCCGTGATCCACGGTGATGTCACCACCTTCAAGGTGTGGGCGCCCACCGCTTCCATGGTAGTCCTGAATCTCTTTGAGGCAGGCGACGGATGCGATGCCTATAAGCGCGTGGAAATGACCAAGACGGAAAAGGGCGTATGGGAACACACGGAAGCCTGCGGTCACGGCACCTACTACACCTACTCCGTGACCACCTCCGCCGGTACACAGGAGGCTACTGACCCCTATGCCAAGTCTGCCGGTGTCAACGGCGACCGCAGCATGGTCATCGACCTCGATACCACAGATCCCGAAAATTGGGATGCACCTTTCACCGCAGGCACTGACCGTTACACCGAAGCGATCATCTGGGAGGTCCACGTCCGTGACTTCTCCAACAGGATCGCAGCTTCCAAGTATAAGGGCAAGTATCTGGCATTTACCGAGCGGGGTCTGAAGAACAGCGCCGGTATCAGCGTCGGTGTGGATTATCTGCTGGAGCTGGGCATCACCCATGTACACCTGCTGCCCGTTTATGACTACGCCACCGTTAACGAAGCAGCTCCCGACAGCCAGTTCAACTGGGGCTACGATCCCAAGAACTACACCGTGCCGGAGGGCAGCTATTCCACCGATCCTTATGATGGTGCTGTTCGCGTCAACGAGTATAAGCGGATGGTGCAGGCACTGCACCAGGCGGGCATCGGGGTTGTAATGGACGTGGTGTACAACCACACCTACGATGCCAACAGTTCCCTGAACCGCATCGTTCCCTACTACTATTACCGCTATACTGCCAGCGGCGCAAACTCCAGCGCCAGCGGCTGCGGCAACGATACCGCCTCCGAGCGGTATATGTACCGCAAATTCATGGTGGACAGCGTCAGCTACTGGGCAAAGGAATACAAGCTGGACGGTTTCCGCTTTGACCTGATGGGTCTGCACGATC
>JAZNNV010000084.1:0-10289 GCA_045580465.1 Faecousia sp. | reverse complement strand
TGGCAGGCTACCATAGGCGCTTGGGGAAACAGCTTCGGAGTGGATTCAATGGAGGCAGCAATTTGCTGATGTAAATCACCAAGCACCATATTGTGCTTACTTTGGTAGCTGCGGCTAAGTTCAAACAGCATGGAATACAGTACACGGGTGTAATTTGCCATTTCCGGTCCCGCTTTTTGGGCTACATCCTGCAATTTTTCACGCTCCCGTGCAGGGACAAAAACGGGCATGTTGTTGGCAACCTTGTAGTCGCCGATGGCGGCACAGATCTCCATACGCTTGCCGAAAAGCGTTACTAATTCCTGATCGATCTCATCGATCTGAGCGCGAAGTTCCTTCAGTTCCATGGTTACTCCTCCGTTTTGTTTCCGAAATATGCCAAGTAAGCATCAAAAATCCCGATTGCCGCAGCCGCTTCTACAACAGGCACGGCACGGGGGGCGATGCAGGGGTCGTGACGACCCTGAATGATCAGCTTCTCCTGCTCGTTCTTCGAAAGTGAGACGGTCAGCTGCTCCTTGGCGATCGAGGGTGTCGGCTTGATGGCGACGCGCAGCTGCAGGGGCATGCCGTTGCTGATACCGCCGAGAATACCGCCTGCATTGTTGGTGGCGGTGAGAAGCTTGCCGTCACGGATGACAATGGAGTCATTATTCTCACTGCCGCACATCGCCGCGGCTTCAAAGCCTGCACCAAATTCCAAGCCTTTGACCGCGGGAATGCCGAAGATGATCTGCGCCAGCTTGCTTTCCAAGCCGTCGAACATGGGATCGCCCAAGCCGACGGGAAGACCTGTCACAAAGCATTCGATCACGCCGCCGAGGCTGTCGCCATCCGCCTTTGCGGTGGCAATTGCCTCACGCATTTGCGCGCCGATCTTGGCATCAACGACGGGAAAATCTGTGCCGATCTTATCAAGATCAGGATCGCAGGGATCCAGTGCAGCATCCTGAATGCCGCCGACAGAAAAGAGTCTTGCGCCGATATGAATGCCTTTGCGCGCAAGCCATTGCTTGCAAAGTCCGCCGGCAATGCAAAGGGGAGCGGTCAGGCGACCTGAAAAGTGTCCGCCGCCGGCAACATCCCGATAACCGCCGTATTTGATCTGCGCCGTCAGATCGGCATGACCGGGACGGGGCTTGTCTTTGAGCTGCGCATAATCAACCGAACGGGTGTTTTGGTTTCGGATGATGGCGGCAACGGGCGCACCGCAGGTAAAGCCGTCGACAATACCCGCAAGAAATTCAGGTTCGTCAGCTTCCTTTCGACTGGTTGCGTATTCCCCTTGTCCGGGGGCGCGGCGGGCAAGAAATGCCTGCAGAGCATCCAGATCAACCGGCAGACCGGCAGGGATGCCGTCCAGCGTCATGCCGATGGCTGCGCCGTGGGATTGCCCGAAGATGGATAATTTCAAATGTTCACCGTAGGTACTGCTCATAATGACCTCCCAGTCGGCGGAATTCCGCCCAGAAATCAGGATAGGATTTATTGACGGCTTCCGCACCTATGATCGTAACGGGTGCGGTGCAGATGGTGGATGCGATGGCGGCGGACATGACGATGCGATGGTCGTTAAAGCCGTTGACTGTGCCGCCGCAAAGGGGTGAGGGATAAACGGTCAGGGTATCTTCTGTCGCATCTGCCCGCCCGCCAAGGCTTTCCAGCATGGCGATGACAGCAGCAACGCGATCGGATTCTTTCAACCGAAGTCTTTCGATTTGGGTAAAACGTGCACCGTGGTTTGCCGCGGCGACCACGGACAAAATAGGAATCAGATCGGGAATATCCGCAGCACAGATGATGCAATTACTTTTTTGCAGTAAAGGCAAAAGCTCGGATACAGCCCGGTCACCCTGCGCGGAATGCTCATCAAGTCCGTTGACATCAATTTCACTGCCCAATGCCTTCGCGGTAAGGAAAAAGGCGGCGTTGCTCCAGTCGCCCTCGACAGTCAGCGCTCCGGGGCTGTGGTATTTTTTGTGAATATCAATACCGAATTGGGATATGACCTTCCGGGTCATTTCAATGTAGGGCGCTGATTCGATTTTGCCGGTGATCTCAAGATCACAATCTCCATCGATCAGGGGCATAGCGAGCATCAAGCCGGTGATAAACTGGCTGGAAATGCCGCCATCAATGTGATAGCAGCCACTTTTGAGCTTTCCCTCGCAGGCGACAGAGCCGTCAGGCAGCTTTGTAAGCTTACAGCCCATGCGCTCCATTTCCTCCCACAGAGGGGAGAGAGGACGCTGCGGCAGGCGACCCTCCAGCCGGAAGATGCCGCTGACACCCAGCGCGCCCACAATGGGCAGCATAAATCGCAGAGTAGAGCCGCTTTCGCCGCAGGGAAGTTGGGCGATTTTCGGTACTTTTTGCACCGGAACAACGTGGTATTCCCGCTGATTATATGTAATTTCAGCACCCAAAGCACGAAGACAGTTTGCTGTGGCTTCAATGTCACGGTTGGTCTGGGGGCAGTGAAGTGTTGTGGGCGCATCCGCAAAAGCGGCACAGATAAGCATCCGATGGGCTTGGGATTTTGACGGGATCGCTGTGGGTGTACCGCTCAGCTTAGCGGGGGAAATGGTAATGTCCATATCAAAGACCTGCTTCTATCACAGATTCGAGTTCATTGACGGGGGTGGGGCAGATGTCGCAATCTCCGATTGCCTTCGGAATGATCAGGTTGAGCGCTCCACCGGCACGTTTTTTGTCGGAAAGTGCTGCGCTCAGCAAGGTTACGGCAGTTTCCGAGGTGTTGCGGGGAAGGCCAAAGGCTTCCAGAACAGAGAGAATCTCTTCCGCTGTTTCTTTGCTGCAAAGACCGTTTTTGGCGGCACTGCGGGCAATGATCGCCATGCCGATTGCAACTGCTTTGCCGTGAGAAACGGTAAAATTACTGACCGCTTCAACGGCATGCCCGATGGTGTGACCGAGGTTCAGCTTCATGCGCTCGCCCCGGTCAAATTCATCCTGCATGACAACGTCCCGCTTCAGGCTGACACAGCGGGCGATAACTGCTTCCCGGTCAAATTCCAGAGCATGCTGCTTCAAATGAGCAAACAGTTCAGCATCGTAGAGAATGCCGTATTTGATAACTTCCGCACAGCCGTCAATGAATATATCCTGCGGCAGGGAAGTGAGGGTATCTGTGTCGCAAAGCACAAGTCTCGGCTGATAAAATGCACCGGCGAGGTTCTTGCCCGCTTCCAGATCGATGGCTGTCTTGCCGCCAACAGAGGAATCCACAGCCGCAAGCAACGTGGTAGGGACTTGAATGTATGAGATACCGCGCAGATAGGTCGCCGCGGCAAACCCGGTCAGATCACCGACCACACCGCCGCCGAGGGCGATCAGACAGTCACTGCGGGTAACCTGCTTGGATGCCAGAAAGTTCAGCAGAGCGAGATAGGTTGTGCCGTTTTTGCTGCTTTCTCCTGCGGGAAAAACGAAGGAAAAGACTGTAAAACCGGCATTTTCTAAACTATTCTGCGTAATTTCACCATACAAGGGAAAAACATTGCTGTCGCTGACGATGACGGCTATACCGCGCTTCGTAACAGCGGCAACTTCCGCACCGAGGATGTCCATAAGCTTTTTGCCGACCTTGACCTCGTAAGCAGAAGCAGTATCAACTTTGATCGTGTTCATCCATCCACTTCCTCTTTGCGTTTGCGACCCTCATCGAAGAGGGCAACAAGCGAATCGGTATCGTTTGTTTCAAGAGCCTTGCGGTAAGAAAGAAGGCTTTCGATATAAGTATCCAGCTCAAAGAGCATATTCTCTCTGTTTTCCATGCAAAGCTGCGCCCACATCTGCGGATGCAGCCATGCCACACGGGTCAGATCCTTGTAGCTGCCGGCGGAGAAGCCCTTGTGCGCGGATGCGGTAGGGGATTTGATATAGGCATTGCTCAGCACATGGGGCATCTGGGAGGTAAAGGCGAAGGTGTTATCGTGCTCCTGCGCCGTACATACAGAGAAGAAGCCGAAATTGCAGGGATCAAGTGCTGTTTTGATCCGATCAAGCAGCGCAATGTCATCAAAGCGGGGCGGTACAATGACCATCGGTGCGCCCTGAAACAGATTGGAACGGCTGTACTTGAAACCGGAAAAGTGAGAGCCTGCCATGGGATGTCCACCGGCAAAGGTAAAGCCGAATTGTTCTGCCAATTTGAAGCAGGCATTGCAAACCCGTTCTTTCGTACCGCACAGATCCATGACGAGGGCATCCTTGCGGATCAGATAGGCAAATTTTTGCAGCCATTGAACGCAGCCCTCGGGATAGATTGCAAGCAGGATCAGATCACATTTGGGGATCGATGCTTCATCCAGCTGCCCGTTTACCGCACCTGCAAGGCAGGCAAATTCAAAAATGGAGTCGTCCCGTTCCGCCGCGTATACAGTATGACCTGCTTTTGAAAAGGCACGTGCCATCGAGCCGCCGATCAGACCCAGTCCGAGAATTCCGACGTTCATAGGATAACCTCTCTGATCTGCATTACCTTCCTGTGCAGTGCGGCAAACTGCTCCGGCGTCAGGGATTGGGCACCGTCGCACAGTGCGCATGCGGGATTGTTGTGTACCTCCACCATGATGCCGTCCGCGCCAGCTGCGGTGGCTGCAAACGCCATGCTGGGCACCAACTTTGCTTTGCCCGTTGCGTGGCTTGGATCAACCACCACCGGCAGGTGGCTAAGCTCGTGAAGGGCAGGGACTGCCGACAGATCAAGAGTATTGCGGGTGACCGTTTCAAAGGTACGGATGCCGCGCTCGCAGAGGATGACGTTTTCGTTACCCTCGCTCAGGATGTACTCGGCGCTCATCAAAAGCTCCTGCAGCGTATTGGCTAGACCGCGCTTAAGAAGGATCGGCTTGTTGGTTTTGCCCAGTTCCTTCAGAAGATCAAAATTCTGCATATTCCGCGCACCGACCTGAATGACATCTACGTCCGCAAACAGATCAAGGGTGCTGATGTTCATGATTTCCGTGACGATGGGCAGACCCGTTGCTTCCTTCGCCTTCAGAAGCAGCTTGATGCCCTCGTCCTTCATGCCCTGAAAGGCATAGGGAGAGGTTCTGGGCTTAAATGCACCGCCGCGCAGGATATTCGCTCCCGCCTGCCTGACCGCCATAGCGACTCCAATGATCTGCTCCTCAGACTCAACGCTGCAGGGGCCTGCGATCATGGCAAAATGTCCGCCGCCGATCTTGGCGTCGCCGATCTCGATCACTGTATCCAGCGGATGAAATTTACGGTTGACCTGCTTAAAAGGCTCAGAAACTCGCTTGACTGTTTCGACAATGTCCAAGGAACTGAGAAGATCCATGTCGATGCGGCTGGTGTCGCCGATCAGACCGAGGACGGTTACTTCCTCACCTTCGGAGATATGCACACCAATGTTCAGGTGTTCCAGCCACTTGACAAGGTGCTGGGTCTGCTCAGGGGTCGTACCGTGCTTGAGAATTGCGATCATAATTAACATCTCCCAAAATAAAAATTGCGTTGCACGAGAGGCGAATCGTGCAACGCAAGATCAATACAATGCTTGGTCCGTGAAATTTCTGCAGCACAAAACGCTATTACTTTTTCATGTAAAAAAAGTAATAGTTAAAGTAAAAAAACTTTGCAGCAGAAGAAATGACAGTCATTCGAAATGACCTCCACACGAATTTTGTATTATTATAGCACCGCAAAATTCAGAATGCAAGAGCAAAACTGAAAAAAGTGGAGCAGAATTTCTGCCCCACTTTCCATTAAACTTCGTCAGCTGCGACCACTTCAAAGCTCCGGCTTGTAGCCGCTGTGCCGTTGAAGTAGATCCATACGGTATATCCGCCGGGTTCTGTGGGCAGGAAGGGAAGCGTCAGCTTGCCATAGCTTCTGTACCACATTTCTGACCATGTCCGCGTTTCTGTTGCATTGCTGATGATCTTACCCTCTCGGTCGCGAACCACGAACAGGGTGATGATCTCATCGTCAGAGGTGGTGTACTCACGGGTCAGGTGCATCACAAAGGATGCGCTGCTTCCGACCTTGAAGGTGGTGGTATAATCCTCATTTGCAACATCAAAACGATCCCAGTTTTCCACATCGGGGGTAATGCACATATCAAAGAGAATGTCTTCTGCATTGACCCAATAGCCGCTGAAGCCGGGGGCTTCCGGCGCGTCAAATTCGACAGTGTCGTCAAAGACGGTCACACCGTTTGCAGGCTGAACGGTGATGGTATAGTGGGCACCGGGGATCAAAGGTGTGATGATGCCGCTGGTCTCGTCACACTTAACGACCTTCTGCTCGGTGTTCACACCAATGCTGTAGAGCAGAAGCCAGCCACCTTCGGGGGCAGTACCTTCGTAGCTCCACTGAACGCTCAGGTGATTGCGGTCAGGTGCCTCTACGAGGATCTCCTGAAACGTGATGGAATTGGCGGAAAGATAGGTGCGCGCGCCGACGGTCATTCCGGCAGCGGTCACTTCGACAGTATAGGCAGATGCGGGATCAACGTCTTCAAATACCGCAGTCAGTTCCTTGGTGGTGAAGGTGTGATCGTAACCGGCATCATTGTAGCAGCGGACAGTCCATTCGGATACGTTGATGTCTTCAGGTGCGGTCCATGTGACATGCAGCGCGTTGTTATGAATGCCGAGAATCTGCAGATTTTGAGCATAGACGATCTTGCTGGCGACATGCTTAATGGAGTCTGTACCGCTCAGATACAGCTCCAGAACCGGCTCGAGGGTGAAGGTGTACTCCTTGCCAACGGTCAGACCGGTCAGAGTGACCATGTGACCGGTGAAGGTTGCGGTGCGTGCAGGCTCGCCATCAGTTTCATAATGTACCTTCCACTGATTGGTGTCAGGACCCTGCACCGTGAAGCTGAGAATGACAGAGCCGTCTTCCGGGCCGGTGGCGGCAACAAAATTGCCAATGACTGTTTGCGGTGCGGTGGTGTAGGTCTCTACTGTCTTGCCGAGCAGCTTGTGGAAGCCTGCGATGCGCACTTGCAGGGTGTAGGATGTACCCGGCTTCAATCCTTCAAAGGAAGCCGTGCCGTTTACTACTGGACGGCGCATGGTGTTGCCGTAGATGTCGGTGCAGAGGATGGTCAGCTTCTCGTCGGCAATCGTGCTGTCCAGAGTGACAGTCAGATTGCCTTCCGTGCCGGAGAGGATGATATCATTGACCACCTGCAGGTAGTAGTGTTCGTAGAACAGGAAGCCACCCAACAGCAGTGCCGCAATGATGGAGATCGTTACGAGGAATGCGGTCAGACCGCGATGATGCTTCTTAGGAGCTGCTTTCGCTGCGGTTTTCTCTTCGGCATCGTCCTCTTCTTCCGCCTCAGCGGGGCTGCCATCTTCTTCCGAAGCATCCACTTCCTGCGCAGGCTCTTCGGGAATAGTTATCTCGATTTGCGGGACTTCGATCACGGGGGTGGGAAGCTCATGGGAAATAATGTCGTCTGCCTGCGCCAGCATGACAGAAACGTCATCGTCCTGCTCCGCTTCTTCGGAAGCATCTTCAGTAAGCACCTCTTCAGCAGGAGCTTCTGCACGCTCTTCAATGGTTTCATCAGATACTTCTGCTTCCATATCCTCAGCAGGTTCTTCCGATGCAGCTTCTTCGACAATTTCCTCTTCGGGTTGCTCTTCAACGGATTCTTCAGAGGATTCTTCAGGCTCTTCGGTAACAGCCAGCAGGGGAACTGCATCCAGAACGCTGTCAACCTCGGCGATGATCTCATCGGTTGAAGGTTCGGTATCCTCATCAACGGGCGCTTCCTCAATGGGCGCTTCTTCCGGCTCGGGCTGGGGAACGATGGGAACATCGTTGACGCTGTTGCGCTGCAGATAGTTGATCAGCGCCTGACCCATCTGCATAGGCTCCTGCCAGCGCTCAGAGGGTTCGATGGAGCAAGCCTTGAGGATGATCTCGGAAAGCTCAGAGTCGGCATAGCGGGGCGGCTGCAGCTGCAGGCTCACCGGCGGCAGGCGACCGTCGTTATATGCCTGATAGAGTATCATGCCCACAGCATATGTATCCATTGTATCGTTGAGCGCGGAATAGGCATCCGCGATCTCGTTGGGGGTATAGCTGCTGCGGTATTTATCCGGCAGAGAAGCATAGGGCAGAGAACTGAGGCTGATAAAGCCCAGATCACCGATGCGGTATTCCCGGTCGTTGCAGATATGGATGTTACTCGGCTGCAGGTCAGCATAGATATGACCAAACCGGCGGGCAACGGACAATGCCGCGCACAGATCAAGACCGAGGTTGACCGCACCCAGATGGGTCAGCTCATTGCGCTTGATCAGACCCTCCAGCGTGGGACGGTACGGGCTGAGCAGGTAAATGTCAAAGCCGGTTCCTTCTTCCATAGGAACGACCTGCCAGTCCTCATAGGACACAAAGCCCTCAAAACGGGACAGCCGCTGCAGCAGGGCAGCTTCCTCGGTCACATCATTTGCCAGCTCCTGAAAGTATGTCAGCGCGGAATCTCTATCAGTAAAAGCGCCTGCAAGAAGCAGCGCGTCCAGCTTCGCCTGAGAAGCGGGAACGGAGATGATTTTTACAATATATTTCTTGTTTGTCTCCAGATGCATCGCCGGGCAGCAGCAAATGCCGTCATGCTCGCTGATGGGATCGCCCATGACGAAGCCATCCAGCAGAGGAGAGATCAGTTGCGGTTCAGACAAGGTCATCGCCTCTTTCCTTGGGTATAGTCTAAAGTTTATTTTACTCTATTTTCTGTAAAAAAGCAACCATAATTCCTATGTTTTTTATGCCGTAAAGGAAGAAATTTGTGCGGATTTTGGATTATCCTGCGGTTTCGTTTTTTGCGCTCTTGCAATCGGGAGCGGTCTGTGATATAATGTCCAAAACGCGGCACATACCTTTGTGCCGGATAGGAGGTCTATCTATGAGCAAGGTTATTTGTGATGTGTGTGGCACATCTTTTCCTGAAACTGACGAGCAGTGTCCGCTTTGCGGCTGCGCAAAGTCTGCTGATGCTGTGATCGTTCCTGACGAGCCTGAAAAGACACCTGCCGATCCGTTCCCCGTTTCCAATCGCGGCGGCAAGGGCGGTCGTTTCGCAAAGGGCAATCAAAGACGTCCCGTGGCGGAGGAACCCGAACAGAAGACTCCCGAGCGCAAACTGCCGGAGCGTAGAGAGCAGCCTGAGCGCCGTCGCAGAACAGAGCGCAAGGAGGAAGCTCCGCAGGAGAGCAACAAGGGTCTGATCGCAGTTGTGATCGTTCTGCTGCTGGCGATCGTTATGGTCGTCGTGTACATCGGCGTTACGGTGTTCCTCTCCGGAATGACCGATAAGCCTAACCCCAGCGATCCCAATCCTTCTGACAGCAATCCTGTTGTCACCGATCCGTCGGATGCTGAAACGATCCCTTGCACCAAGCTGGAAATCAGCAGCCTGATGGTCGAGTTCACAAAGGAAGACCAGCAGTATTTGCTGGTGGTTCAGACAGAGCCGCTGAACATGACCGATGTTGTTGAATTTGCTTCTTCTGATTCCAATGTTGCGATCGTTGACCGCAACGGTCTGATCATTCCCGTTGGTCACGGTCAGGCAGTGATCACCGTTACCTGTGGTGATATGACCAAGGAATGCACTGTTATCTGCACTTTTGGCGAGACCGAGCCTTCCAGCGAACCCACCGAGCCCATGCCCACCGCGCCCGCTGGCTTTGAACTGAAGCTCAACAGATCTGACTTTACTCTCAGCTACGAGGGCGAAACATGGCGCTTGTTCAAGGACACAGATCAGGTGAAGGCATCGGACATCACCTGGACTGTTGCCGATCCTGCTGTTGCAACTGTTGTCAATGGCGTTGTTACCGGCGTGAATCGCGGCACGACTACGGTTACCGCCGTTCTGGGTGATCAGATGGCTACGTGCATTGTCCGTTGCAGCTTCGACGCGGCAGACCCCGATGAAGAGCCCGGCATCACCATCTCTCCCGATGATGTGACACTCCACAGCGGCGAATTCTTCTATCTGTCCCTGAAGAATCCTGACAGCTCCAAGGTTCAGGGTATTGAGTGGACTGCAAGCGAAGAGGGCCTTGTAGAGATCGACGGCAATAAGATCACTGCCATGGAGATCACTGAGAAAAAGGTAATCGAGGTTTTCACTGAGCATGAGGGCGTGAAGTACTCCTGCACGCTCCGCCTGTATCCTGCAGAACAGGAAGCAACCGAAACCTGATAAGTACGGAAAAGGCAGCACGTTTGTGCTGCCTTTTCTTATTCGCCTTCGATGCGCTGAC
>JAZNNV010000083.1:0-4229 GCA_045580465.1 Faecousia sp. | reverse complement strand
CCACGCACTTTGTCAGGCAGCTGAGTGACCGTGAAACCCTCGTCAAGAGAGTTTCCATCGTCCCGCTTGAGGTCATCATCCGCAACATTGCTGCTGGTTCCTTTTCCGAGCGCTATGGTGTGGATGAAGGCTTTGTGTTTGAAACGCCCACCATCGAGTTTTCCTATAAAAACGACGAGCTTGGCGATCCGTTGCTGAACGAATATCATGCCACCGCCATGAAGCTGGCAACCAGAGAAGAAATCGATACCATCAAGCGATATGCCTTCGGTGTGAATGAACAGCTGAAAGCATTCTGGGCAGAGTGCGGCGTAACGCTGGTTGATTTCAAATTGGAGTTTGGCAGGCTCACGGATGGCTCTATCGTGCTTGCGGATGAAATCAGTCCCGACACTTGCAGACTATGGGACAGTATCACGCATGAAAAGCTTGACAAGGACCGTTTCCGGCGCGACCTTGGCGGCGTGGAGAATGCCTACGCAGAAGTGATGAAGCGCCTGACGGAGCATATGTAATGGAGGTCAAGGATATGGCGAACTGTGCTATTGTAGGCATCAACTGGGGCGACGAAGGAAAGGGCCGTATGGTCGATCTGCTCACGGAAAACTATAACGTGGTCGTTCGCTATCAGGGCGGCGGCAATGCTGGCCATACGGTCATCAATGACAAGGGACAATTTGCGCTCCATCTTTTGCCATCAGGCATTTTCAGAGATGGCGTCGTCAACATTCTTGGCAACGGCGTTGCTGTTGATCCCGAGAATCTGTGGACGGAGATACAGACCGTCGTGTCCAGGGGTGTGGCGCTGACGCCTGACAACCTCAAAATCAGCGATCGTGCCTCCCTGCTGCTTCCCTGGCATCGCGATCTGGATGAGCTGGAAGAGATGCGTCTTGCCGAGAAAAAGTATGGTTCCACCAAACAGGGCATTGCGCCGTTCTATTCGGACAAGTATCAGAAGAAGACCGTTCTTGCGGGAGAGCTTTTCTATCCGGCAGAATTGAAATCGCATCTTGCAGACCTGATGGAATGGAAGAACCTGACCCTGGCAAAGGTATACGGCGCAAAACCCTATACGATGGCCATGCTGGAAGCGTGGATGGAAGATTGCTGCGAGAGAATCAAGCCTTACGTTTGTGACACCGGAGCATTCCTGCGGGAGGCCCAGGCAGACGGCAAGCGCATTCTGTTTGAAGCGCAGCTTGGCTCGCTCAGGGATCTGGATTATGGCATCTATCCCTACACCACCTCATCCAACACCATCGCAGCTTATGCTCCCATCGGCTCAGGCTTACCCAGTGCCAGGATTGATGATGTGGTCGGCGTGGTAAAGGCCTATTCCACCTGCGTGGGCGAAGGCCCGTTTGTCTGCGAAATGTCCGGCGCTGAAGCCGAAGCCCTTCGCCAGGCAGGCGCTGAGTACGGTGCCAAAACGGGGCGTCCCCGCAGGGTTGGCCCCATGGACATTGTGGCGACCCGGTATGGCGTTGAAGTGCAGGCGGCAACCGCCATTGCCCTGACCAAGCTGGATGTGCTGTCCTATATGGAAAAGATACCGGTCTGCACGCATTATCTTCTGGATGGCGAACAAACTGACCATTTTC
This sequence comes from Faecousia sp., assembly GCA_045580465.1. GTDB lineage: Bacteria > Bacillota > Clostridia > Oscillospirales > Oscillospiraceae > Faecousia. The sequence continues at coordinate 2,625 of JAZNNV010000083.1, read as the reverse complement.
CGTTTCCGGCAGCATTGAACAAGGCAAGGCCGGTCATCGAATACTTCGACGGCTGGAAATGCGACATCTCCGGTGCGCGGAGCTGGGATGACCTGCCCAGGGCTGCACAGGAATACGTGACATTCATTGAAAAACAGATTGGCTGTCCCATCAGGTATGTGTCGGTAGGCCCCGAACGAGACAGCATCATCATCCGATAAAGAGGAGAATAAGCATGACGAACCGATACGAATCCCCCTTGTCATCAAGATATGCTTCCGAATATATGCTGGGCCTTTTTTCATCCGATACAAGATACCAGACCTGGCGCAGGCTGTGGGTATCCCTGGCAAGGGCAGAAATGGCGCTGGGGCTTCCGATCACCCAGGCGCAGGTGGATGAGTTGACCGCCCACATCACAGATATTGACTACGATTGTGTGGCCAGGCGCGAAAAAGAAGTGCGCCACGATGTCATGGCCCATGTCTACGCCTACGGGCAGGCTGCACCGGCTGCGGCGGGGATCATCCATCTGGGCGCTACCAGCTGCTATGTCACAGACAATGCCGATCTGATCATGTTCCGGGATGCTCTGACGTATTTGCGTTCAGAGCTTTTGGGCGTTATGGCGAACCTTGCGGATTTCGCTGAAAAGTACAACGCGCTGCCCACACTGGGCTACACGCACTACCAGCCGGCGCAGCTTGTAACGGTCGGCAAGCGTGCCGCCCTCTGGCTGCAGGACTTCCTATCGGACCTGCAGGAGATTGATTTTGCCATCAGCAATATCAGGTTCCTCGGCTGCCGCGGAACGACCGGAACCGAAGCCAGCTTTGTGGATCTGTTTGAAGGCGATGCATCGAAAATCGACGAGATGAACCGCATGATCGCAGCAGATTTCGGCTTTGACGAATGCTTTGACGTGGCAGGTCAGACCTATCCCCGCAAAGTGGATAGTCGTATCTTGAACGCGCTTTCCTCTGTGGCACAGAGCTGCTACCGCATGGCAAACGACATCAGACTTTTGCAGCACGACCGTCAAATAGAAGAACCCTTTGAGAAGAATCAGATCGGTTCGTCTGCCATGGCCTACAAGCGTAATCCCATGCGCTGCGAGCGGATCTGCTCCCTTGCGCGCTACCTGATGGCGGATGCCATGAACGCACCGATGACCGCATCGACGCAATGGCTGGAAAGAACGCTGGATGACTCGGCAAACCGTCGTCTTTCACTCCCGGAGGGCTTCCTTTGCTGTGATGCAATTCTGCGCCTTGCGCAGAATGTGACCAATGGGCTTCGGGTCAATGAGAAGATCATTGAGAAAGCCGTCAGAGAATATCTGCCGTTCATTGCGACAGAAAACCTGATGATGGAGGCGGTGAAGCGCGGCGGCAACCGTCAGGAGATCCATGATATCATTCGCAGATGCTCCATGGAGGCTACTGCAAGGATGAAAAACGGCGAAGAATGCGATCTTCTTTCCCGCCTGGCAGAAGAAAAGGAATTCGGCCTGACCGAAGCGGAGATGGCACAGCTGCTGAGTCCCGGCCTGTATATCGGCAGATGCCCTGAGCAGGTAACGGCGTTTGTTGAGAAGGTCAGGCCGCTGCTTGATCATGCCGATGGCAAGTCGGCAGACATCAGCCTGTAAGGAAAGGGGGAAACACGATGGATAAGGTGCTGGTTCTTGACTTTGGCGGACAGTACAACCAGCTGATCGCCCGTCGCGTGCGCGCGGAGCATGTGTATGCCGAAATCAAGCCCTGCGGCAGGATCACGCCCGAAGAGATCAAAGCAATCGGGTACAAGGGCATCATTTTTACAGGCGGCCCAAACAGCGTATACGCTGAAGCTTCGCCGCATTACGATCCTGCTGTGCTTGATCTGGGCATCCCGATCCTCGGCATATGCTATGGGGATCAGCTGCTGGCTCATCTGGCGGGCGGTGAAATCGCATCTGCGGCAAACGCAAGCGAATACGGCAAAACCACAGTATTCACCACGGATAATGTGCTGTTTGAAGGACTGCCATCGGAAAGCGTCTGCTGGATGAGCCATACCGACTATGTGAAAACACTACCTATTGGTTTCGTAACGATTGCGCACACCGCAAAATGTCCCTGTGCAGCCATGTGTGATGAAAGCCGCAAGCTCTATGGCGTACAGTTTCATCCGGAGGTTACGCACACCGTATACGGCAGGAAAATCATCCGGAATTTCCTTTTCGGGGTCTGCGGATGCAATCCGGATTGGAAAATGGATAACTTTGTCGAGGCCTCGGTAAGAAAGTATCAGGCGTCGCTTGCAGGCAAAAAGGTTCTCCTGGCGCTTTCCGGCGGCGTCGATTCCTCCGTTGCCGCGGTGCTTCTGCATAGAGCAATCGGCGACAATCTGATCTGCGTGTTTGTGGATCATGGACTGCTCCGAAAGGACGAGGGAGATTTTGTTGAAAACACCTTTGGAAAGCGGTTTGGTATCCATCTGATCAGGATCAATGCGGAAGAGCGTTTCCTCAGCAGACTGCAAGGCGTCACCGAGCCGGAGCAGAAACGGAAGATCATTGGCGAAGAGTTCATCCGCGTATTCGAGGATGTGGCAAAGCAGCTTGGCAAAGTGGATGTGCTGGCGCAGGGCACCATCTATCCC
>JAZNNV010000082.1:0-3928 GCA_045580465.1 Faecousia sp. | reverse complement strand
TGGCTCACAGAACGACATGGCTACGATCCGACTTTCCACATTACCGACGAAATTGATAAGACCCTGCTCGCCGGCGCTCTTCAGCAGAGCGTAGGCTTCCTTCTGCAGGGGTGTTCCCTTGGAGTCCTCCGTGCCGATGTTGAGAAGACCCACTCTCGGATTTTCAATACCAAGGCTTGCCTTGGCATGGAGCGAGCCGACCAGACCGAACTGGAGCAGAAACTCCGGGGTACATTCCGCGTTGGCACCGCAGTCCAGAATTACCGTCTTGCCGCCTGCCTTGTTGGGCATCGCGGGACCCATCGCCGCACGGCGGATGCCCTTGACACGCTTGACGATCAAGGTTGCGCCCGTCAGCAGCGCGCCGGTGCTGCCTGCGGAGATAAAAGCATCGCCCTGACCGTCCGCAAGCATCTTCAAGCCGACGACCATGGAAGAATTTTTTCTCTTATGGATGACAGATGCCGGATCGTCGTGCATATCCACAACGTCCTCTGCATCGGCGATCTCCATTCCCTCGGGAAGGTTCTCAATGCCGTGCTGCTTCAGCACCTGCAGGATCGCTTCACCCTGACCTACCAGCGTGATCTGCGTTCCGTAGAGCTTTGCCGCATCGATCGCGCCCAGTACGGGTGCTTCGGGTGCATGGTCACCGCCCATTGCGTCCAGAATGATTCTCATAGCTATACCTCTTTCTTTACAGTCCTCCGGCGATCAGTTCATCGATAACCGCCAGAGAGCGATTGGCAATCGCGAGATTCTTTTCTGCTTTTTTACGGACTCGCTGCTCCAAAGGAGCAACGATGCTGAAATTGATGTTCATCGGCTGGAAATTCTCAACCGTCTCGTCACTGATGTAATAACCCAAAGCACCGATGGCAGTGGTCTTGGGGAAATCCGGGATCTCTCTGCCCTGCACCTTTGCTGCCATGGCAACCGCCGCCAGATAGCCGGATGCTGTGGATTCTACATAGCCCTCCACACCCGTCATCTGACCGGCAAACGCCACCATGGGGTTACGGCGGTCAGCATAATAGCGGTCAAGGAGCTTCGGAGACTTCAAAAATGTATTGCGGTGCATGACACCATAGCGCACAAACTCGGCATTGCGCAGCGCAGGGATCATGGAAAACACCCGCTTCTGCTCACCGAATTTCAGGTGCGTCTGGAAGCCGACGAGGTTATAAATACTGCCCTCGGCATTGTCCTGACGCAGCTGCACCACCGCATAAGGTTCCTTGCCCGTCTTGGGATCAACAAGACCCACAGGCTTCAGCGGACCGTAACGCAGGGTATCAAAGCCGCGGCGCGCCATGACCTCAACGGGCATACAGCCTTCAAAGACGTTTTTGTCCTCAAAGCCGTGAACCTCTGCCTCCTCTGCAGCTACCAGCTCATTGATGAAGGCTTCATACTGCTCCTTGTTCATGGCGCAGTTTACATAATCCGGCGTACCCCGGTCATAGCGGCTCTGCCACCATGCAAGCTCCATGTCAACGGACTCTGCCGTCACCAAAGGTGCTGCCGCATCGAAGAAATGCAGATAGTCAGCACCAAAGTAAGCACCGATGGCATCAGACATCTCGTCTGACGTCAGCGGGCCGGTGGCAATGATCACAGGACCTTCCGGCACCTCAGTGACTTCGCCCTCAATGACTGTGATGTGGGGATGACTGCGGATCTTCTCCGTCACCATCCGGGCAAAGCCGCCCCGATCCACCGCAAGACAGCCGCCCGCTTCCACCCGTGTGGCTTCGGCGCACTGCAGGATCAGGCTGCCGCAGCGGCGCAGCTCCTCTTTGGGAAGACCCACCGCGTTTTCAAGCCGGTCACCCCGGAAGGAATTGGAGCAGACCAGCTCCGCGAAATCATTGGTGTGATGGGCAGGAGACTTTTTCTCCGGCTTCATCTCGTAAAGCTCCACGTCAATACCACGCCGGGCAAGCTGCCACGCAGCCTCACAGCCGGCAAGACCGGCGCCGATCACCTTCACCGCGCTCATTTTTTCACCTCTTTCCGAGAGGTTGTCTTCTTCGTGGTTGCTTTTTTCTTACCAGCCGGCTTCTTTTCAGCGGATTCCTCATCGGTTTTCTTTTTGTAGTAGCCGCGCTTGTCCTCCGGCAGGAAGTTTTCGCAGCCTTCGTTGATGCAGAAGGGCTTCATACGACCGCGTCCTGCCTTCTTGAAGAGCGTCTGACCGCAGGACGGACAATCATGCTCCGTCGGCACGTCCCAGCTCATAAAGCCGCACTCTGCACCCTTTTCGCAGGCGTAGTAAGGATAGCCGCGCTTGGATTTGCGCTTCAGCAGACCGCTGCCGCAGGTGGGGCAGCGACCGGGCATACGCTCCACGATGGGCTTGGTGCTCTTACACTCGGGCCAGCCGGGGCAAGCAAGGAACTTGCCGAAGCGGCCGGTCTTGACCACCATTTTTCTGCCGCAGAGGTCACAAACCTCTTCCGTTTCCTCTTCCGGGACCTTCAGTCGCGTGCCTTCCAATGCCTTTTCAGCATCTGCCAGCTCCTGACGGAACTCCTCATAGAATTCAGAGAGCACTTCCTTCCACTTCCGGGCACCGGCTTCCACGTCATCCAGCTTTGTTTCCATGTTGGCGGTAAATTCCACATCGATGATGTCCGTAAAGCGCTCCATCATCAAGCCGTTGACCACCTCGCCAAGGGGCGTGGGCGCCAGACGCTTGTCCACCTTGACCACATATTCACGATCCTGAATGGTGGAAACGATGGATGCATAGGTGGAAGGACGACCAACGCCCTTTTCTTCCATGACCTTGACCAGCATCGCCTCGGTATAGCGTGCCGGGGGCTGGGTGAAATGCTGCTCTTTGTCGATCTTTGCAATATTCGCCTGATCCTGCGGCTGCAGGTCGGGCAGCGGAGAACCGACTGCCTCGGCTTCGTCGTCTCTACCCTCTTCGTAGACCGCGATGAAGCCCGCAAAGCGCATGCTCTGATGGTTGCTGCGGAACACATGACCGGCACACTCTGTGTCGATGGTAACGGTGTCGTAGACCGCATTCGCCATCTGCGAAGCCAGAAAACGGCTCCAGATCAGCTTGTAGAGCTTGTACTGCTCCTTCGTCAGACTGCCCTGAATACGCTCGGGATCCAGATCCACATGGGTCGGACGGATGGCTTCGTGGGCATCCTGCGCATTTGATTTTGTCTTGAAAACATGGAATTTGCCGTAGTAATATTCCTTACCATAGCGATCCTTGATGAAGCTGGCTGCCGCAGCCATGGCTTCATCGGAAAGACGCAGGGAGTCAGTACGCATATAGGTGATCAGACCTGTGGTGCCGATGCCCGCAACATCCACACCCTCGTAAAGCTGCTGCGCCACCGCCATGGTGCGCTTGGGGGTCATGTTCAGCTTGCGGGATGCTTCCTGCTGCAGAGTCGAGGTGGTAAAGGGAGGTGCGGCAGAACGCTTCTTTTCTGCGCGCTTGACATTGGTGACGGTAAAGATTTTGCCTGTGATGTCGGTGACCACCGCATCCACCTGCTCCTCATTTTCAAGCTCCCGCTTGGTGGGGCTGCCGTAATAGTGCGCCACAAAGGAGCCGGGCTTGCCGATCAGGTCCAGCTTCACATCCAGCGACCAGTATTCCTTGGGAATAAAGGCACGGATCTCATTTTCTCTGTCCACCACCAGACGGGTGGCAACGCTCTGCACACGACCGGCAGACAGACCCCGGCGGACCTTCTTCCACAGCAGCGGCGACAGCTGGTAGCCCACAATGCGGTCCAAAATACGGCGCGCCTGCTGTGCATCCACCAGATCGCTGTCGATGTTGCGGGGATGGGCGATGGCTTCCTGAACGACCTTCTGGGTGATCTCGTTGAAGGCCACACGACGGGTCTTTGCATCCGACAGCTGCAGCAGCTCCTTCAGATGCCAGGAAATG
>JAZNNV010000081.1:0-5231 GCA_045580465.1 Faecousia sp. | reverse complement strand
TCAGCAGAGGGGGCTTTCCTATTTACAGAATCAGGCAGATCAGTCCCGTTGCGCCTTCGTTGACCACCCGGGTCAGGGTGCCGCGGAATTTGCCCCGCACATCCTCAGGCAGGCGTACGACCTTGGCGGTCAAGCCTTCCTGAATCAGATCGTAGACGGATTTGCCGAAAATGTTGCTCTGCCAGAGCTTCTCCGGGTCTTCTCCTCCTAAGTAGGCGATCAGATCCTGCGACTGCTGCTCGCTGCCCACCATGGGGCTGATCTCGGTGTCGATGTCCACGCGGATCATGTGAATCGAAGGGGCGCCCGCCTTGAGCTTGACACCGTAGGCGCTGTTTTTACGCAGCACTTCAGGCTTCTGCAGGGTCATTTCATCAGCGGTGGGCATGACGATGCCGTAGCCGGTGGCTTTGACTGCAGCCAAGGCATCGGCAATCTTGTCGTATTCCCGCTTGGTTTCGCTGAGCTTGGTCAAAAGCTCCAGAAGCTGTGCGTCTGTGGTGATGGTCATGCCTGCACGGCTGCTGAGGATCTCATAGAACAGAGCTTCAGGCAAACGGATCGTACAACAGACTGTGCCCTTGCCCAAATCGATGGATTTTACGGAATACTCCTGCACCTGCTCCACTTCCTTGAGCGCGCTCAGCGCCTTCTCCGCCTGCCCAAGGGCATTGATTTGATCGGCGCATTGCAAAAGCTTTTCGTAGAGGGCTGCCTTGACGGGATGATCCGCCTCCAGCGCATCCATCCACCGGGGAAGCCACACCCGCAGCTCCTGCATGGGGAAGGCGTAGAGAAGATCCTGCAGAAGAGATGCGATGCCGTCGGCATCCAGCGCCTGACAGTCGGCGACGGTTGCATCGACACCAAATTCGTTTTTGAGGTGTTCCTTGACATTTTTCGCTGCCGCAGAACCCGGGGAACGGGAGTTGATGATCACAAGGAAGGGTTTTCCCGTTGCCTTCATGTCAAGGATCGCCCGGCGCTCCGCATCCACATAATCCGCCCGGGGGATGTCTGTGATGGTGCCGTCAGTAGTTACCACAAGTCCGATGGAGCAATGCTCCTCCATGACCTTTTTCGTACCCAGCTCCGCTGCTTCGGTCATGGGGATCTCGTGATCATACCACGGGGTCGTGACCATCCGGGGAACACCATCCTCGTCAGCACCCACGGCACCGTTTACCATATAGCCGACAGAGTCGATCATTCGGATGCGCAGCTTCACCTTGCCGTCAGGCGAGATCTCGATGGCTTCCTCCGGCACGAATTTCGGCTCTGCGGTCATGATGGTCCTCCCGGAGCCGCTTTGGGGCAGTTCGTCCCGCGCCCGCTCCTTGCGATAGGGGTCATCGATGCGGGGGATCACCAGCTCCTCCATGATGCGTTTGATCAGCGTGGATTTGCCCGTCCTGACGGGTCCGACTACTCCAATGTAAATATTGCCGCCGGTTCTTGCGGCGATGTCAGCATAGATCGTTTCCATAGCATGCCTCCTCATCCGGCAGGAGGGAAGGCTCCTGCCATGGTCTACAACAAGGTATGTCCGTAAAAATTGCTTTAGAACAAAAATAAAATTGTTTTTTGGTGAAAATAGTATTTGACAAATGGGGTAAAAGCCTATATAATATCAAGGCATGACTGCGAGGAGGGGGATAGTATGCTTCTGGGGTTGTCAAAAATCATAGACTGCCCGGGCGCGTCCGTTTCCTTTTCCACCAGCGTGGACTTGAGTGATCTTCGATATGGCGAGAGCTATCCGGTCAGCGAACCGGTCATGGCAACCGGCACAGTGCGCAACACTGCAGGTGTTCTGGTAATGACCGGCAGCGTGCAGACCACCATCCACGGCGTGTGCGACCGCTGCGCTGAGGATTTTGATCAGGAGGTTCAGATCCCGATCAATGTGGTGCTGGTAACAGAGCTTAGCAATGAAGAAAACGAAGATGAGTGGGTATTCCCTCTGGAGGGAGACAGCGCCGATCTGGAAGACATCGTTCGCACCGTATTTGTGCTGAATATGGACTCCAAGTTGCTGTGCAAGCCGGACTGCAAAGGTATCTGCTGCCGCTGCGGCAGAAATCTGAACGAAGGTCCCTGCAATTGCCAGAAGGAGCTCGATCCCCGTTTCGCTGCTTTGAAGCAGCTTCTCGAGAAGTAAAACCATAAGAATGCTGCAAAAAAAGCAGTTTGACCAAGGAGGTGTCATCCATGGCTGTCCCTAAGTGTAAAGTATCCAAGGCCCGTCGTGATAAGCGTCGTGGCTCCAACTGGAAGCTGTCCGCTCCCAGCGTGGCCGTTTGCCCCAAGTGCGGCGAGCCCGTCATGCCCCACAGAGCTTGCAAGGCTTGCGGTACCTACAATGGCCGTCAGGTCCTGGCCGCCAAGGCTGACTAAGGCAGGAAGTATGAGAGGAAGGCTGTTGCCTTCCTCTTTTTCCTTGTTGCGGATCTGTAAAACTTATATGAACCGACGGAAAAACATTGATTTAGCGTTCGGTTTGTGAGATAATACAAAAAGTGTATTTCCAAAGAAAGGAAGTGATCCCATGGCAAAGCCGTTGGTTGCCATTGTCGGCAGACCCAATGTGGGTAAGTCCATGCTGTTCAATAAGCTGACCGGTCAGCGCACCTCCATCGTCGAGGATACGCCCGGCGTCACCCGTGACCGCATTTACAGCGAGTGTGAGTGGTGCGGTCGCCATTTTTCGCTGGTGGATACCGGCGGTATCGAGCCGGGTACAGACAGCGATATGCTCAGATTCATGCGCCGTCAGGCGGAGATCGGTATTGAACTGGCGGATGCTATTATTATGGTTGTTGATGTTCGCAGCGGTGTTACGGCTGCGGATCAGGACGTGGCAACGATGCTCCGTAAGAGCAACAAGCCCATCTGTCTGGCGGTGAATAAGTGCGACTCCATCGGACTGGTCAATCCCGATGTTTACGAATTTTACAGCCTTGGCATCGGCGATCTGTTTGAGACCTCTGCCATTCACGGTCACGGCACCGGCGATATGCTGGATTGGGTGCTGGAAAACATCCCGGAGTACGACGAGGACGATGAAGAAAGCGAGATCATCAAGGTCGCCATCGTGGGCAAGCCCAATGTGGGCAAGTCCAGTCTCTTAAACCGCATCCTCGGCGAGGAGCGTGTGATCGTCTCTGATGTTGCCGGCACGACCCGTGATGCCATCGACTCCTATTTTGAAAATGAAACGGGCAAGTACTGCTTCATCGACACCGCCGGCATGCGCCGCAAGAGCAAGGTGGACGATGCCATCGAGCGTTACTCCAATATGCGCTCCATCAATGCCATTGAGCGTGCGGATGTCTGTCTGATCCTGATCGATGCCAACGAGGGCGTGACGGAGCAGGATACAAAAATTGCCGGTCTTGTCCATGAGGCGGGCAAGGCGGCTATCATTGTCGTCAACAAGTGGGATGCCGTTGAGGACAAGGAAACCAACACCATGCGCGACATGGAGGGTGATGTCCGTAATGGTCTGAGCTATATGCTCTATGCACCCGTGGTGTTTCTCTCTGCCATGACCGGGCAGCGGGTGGACAAGCTCTATCAGGTCATTCAGGATGTCCACAAGCAGAACACCAGCCGCATCACCACCGGCGCACTGAACAGCATCCTTGCGGATGCAACAGCCCGTGTACAGCCGCCATCCGATAAGGGTCGCCGTCTGAAGATCTACTACATGACGCAGGCCGGCACAAAGCCGCCCCATTTCGTCATTTTCTGCAACGATGCAAGACTGTTCCACTTCTCTTATCAGCGGTATCTGGAAAACCAGATCCGTGAGGTGTTCGGCTTGCAGGGTACGCCCGTTCGGATCACCATCCGGCAGAAGGGTGATAAGGAGGACTAAGCATGTGGTTTTCGATCCTGATCGGTATGCTGGCGAGCTATCTGTTGGGCAATCTCAACGGCGCGGTTTGCATGTCTGCACTGCATCATGATGATGTCCGCAGCCACGGCAGCGGCAACGCGGGTCTTACCAACTTTATCCGCAATTACGGTGTGGGGCAGGCGATCTACGTGATTTTGATCGATGCCGGCAAGGCGGCTCTTGCCTGCCTGCTGACCGGCTTGCTGCTTGCTCCTTACGGACTTTATACCGAAGGCACGGCACTGGGCGGTCTGGCTGTGATGCTGGGTCACGTTTTTCCGGCGCTGCTGGGCTTTAAGGGCGGCAAGGGGATCCTCAGCGGTCTGTTTATCGCTCTTGTAGTCGACTGGCGGATCGCGGTGATCATTTTGATTGTTTTTGCGGCTGCCTATCTTTTGACCCAGTATGTGTCTCTTGGCTCTGTGCTGGCGGCAACAGCCTTTGCGGTCAGCTTCGTGCTGCTTCATTTGGATAACCTGACGGTTGCTCTCAGCGGTGCGGCGATGGGCGCGCTGGCGGTGTTTATGCACAGAGGAAATATTGTCCGCCTGCTCAAGGGCGAGGAACGGAAAACGAACCTTTTCGGGAAAGGGAAGAAGTCATGAAAGTAGCAGTCATCGGCAGCGGCGCATGGGGTACAGCCCTTGCGATCCGTCTGCATAAAAACGGACATGATGTAACCCTGTGGACCTTTGAAAAGGATCTGATCCCCCAGATGGAAACGGAGCGGGTGAACATCCGCCTGCCGCAGGCAAAGCTGCCGGAGGGTCTGAAGATCAGCGGTGATTATGCCTGCGCCAAGGGGTGCAATATGGTCGTTATCGCCAGCCCGTCTTTCCCGCTGCGCAGTGTCTGCCGGGGTGTTGCGCCCTATATTGATGAGGACGCGGTGGTCGTTTCTGTCGCCAAGGGCATTGAAAGCGGCACACAACTGCGTATGAGCGAGGTGGTGGAGCAGGAGACCGGGCACAAGGTGGTCGTGCTTACCGGCCCGAGCCATGCGGAGGAAGTGGCACTGGAGCTGCCCACAGCCTGCCTCGCCGCCTGCGAAAGTAAGGAAATGGCAGAGCTTGTGCAGGATGCATTCATGTCCGATGCCTTTCGGATCTACACCAGCCCTGACGCTGTGGGTGCGGAGCTGGGTGCAGCTCTGAAGAATGTCATCGCTCTTTGCGCCGGTATCAGCGACGGTCTTGGCTTTGGTGACAATACCAAGGCAATGCTCATGACCCGCGGCTTGACAGAGATCGCCCGCCTTGGCGTTGCGATGGGTGCGAAGAAGGAAACCTTTGCCGGTCTTGCGAAGTCGGATCGTAGCCATGTCGTTCTG
>JAZNNV010000080.1:0-11004 GCA_045580465.1 Faecousia sp. | reverse complement strand
GCTATGAGCCGGTGTCGATCCTTGTGGAGAAAAACCGCATGGTAGGGGAGAGTCTCGATGCCATCAACCGTTGCGGCGATGTGCCGGTTTATACGGCGGAAATGGACGTGCTGACCCAGCTGACCGGCTATCAGCTGACCCGGGGCTTACTCTGCGCCATGCGCCGCAAGACACTTCCCAAGGCGGAAGACATTCTGAAGGATGTGAAGCGTGTGGCGGTGCTGGAGGAAGTGATGAATCCCACCAACGTCGGCGCGATCGTCCGCAGCGCGGCGGCGCTGGGCATGGATGCGGTGCTTCTGACCCCGGGCTGAAGCGATCCGCTGTACCGCCGTTCGGCACGGGTGAGCATGGGAACGGTTTTCCAGATCCCGTGGACGTTCCTGCCTGAAAACTGGCTTGAGGTACTGAAAGCCAACGGCTTCAAGACCGCTGCCATGGCACTGACGGACGATTCTGTGTCCATCGATGACCCTGACCTGCAGGCGGAGAAAAAGCTCGCCATCGTGCTGGGTACAGAAGGGGATGGCTTGGCGCAAAATACCATCACCAGCTGCGACTATACCGTGAAGATCCCCATGTATCACGGGGTGGATTCGCTGAACGTCGCCGCCGCAAGCGCGGTTGCCTTCTGGGAACTGCGAGCAAAATGATAAAATGCCACCCGATTTGGGTGGCATTTATATTTGAAAGTTTTTTGAACAAAAAAGAAAAAGATTGACGGACATTTGTCCGTGTGATATGATATTCAGTATAATTCGGATACTATGGGCAAACCAGTTGCTTTAGTCTTTTTCGATAGTTCAGGAGGAAATCAATGAAACGTATGAAGAAATTTTTGGCACTGCTGCTTGCGGCGATTCTGGTCTTTTCTCTGACCGCCTGCAACGGCGATACCAACACCGACCCCACCGACCCCACCCAAGGCAATACCGGTGACAAGGGCACCTATACTGTGCAGGTAAAATCTGCCGGCGGTCTGCCGCTGGAGAATATCGACGTGTACATCTACGCCGATAACACCCTGAAGGATCTGGTCAACGCAGGCAGAACCGATGCAAACGGCAAGGCTTCCATCGAGCTTGCCAAGAGCAGCGACTATGCCATCGTGCTGTCCGGCGCGCCGAAGGGCTATGACGTCGAGGCATACTATACCTTCAACGGCGGTCGTGCAGACATTTCCCTGACTTCCTCCGTGGTCAAGGATGAAAACCTCGCCGGTGCAACGCTGGGTCTGGGTGACATTATGTACGATTTCACCGTCACCACTCCCACCGGCGAAAAGGTGACGCTGTCGGAAGTGCTGCAGGAGAAGAAGATGGTCTTGCTGAACTTCTGGTTCAGCACCTGCGGTCCCTGCGCCAACGAGTTTCCCTATATGGAAGAAGCCTATCAGATGTTCCAGGAGGACGTGGGCGTCATCGCTGTTGACCCTCTGGAGGAGAGCGCCGTTGTTGGCGGCTACCAGAGCAGCATGGGTCTGACCTTCCCCATGGCAGCCTGTCCTGCCGCTTGGTCCATGACCTTTGGCGTCACCGGCTATCCCACCTCCATCATCATCGATCGCTACGGCATGATCTGCCTGATCGAAGTGGGCGGTCTGACCAGCCTGCGTCCCTTCACCAGCATTTTTGAGCATTTCTCTGCGGATGACTACAAGCAAAAGATCTTCAACTCCCTCGATGAGCTGATCACCAACGTCAAGCCCACCTACACCATGGATTCCTCCGAAAATATTGGCGCGCTGCTCAATAAGGGCGACATCGAGGTGACCTACCGCCCCGAAACGGAAGGGGAGGATGCGGAGTACGCATGGCCCTTCATCGCAGCCGAAAAGAACGGAAGCAGCTGCCTGAAGGCATCCAACCAGCAGATCGACGGCTCTTACGCGATCCTTTATGCGGACGTGACCCTGAAGGCAGGTCAGGCGGATGGCTTTGACTACCTTGTATCCAGCGAAAAGTCCGCGGATATTCTGTACGTCATCGTCAATGACCAGCCGATTTACCAGATCTCCGGCGTTTCCGAGCCTGAGGAGTGGGTCTCCTGCTACCCTTGGGTCGCCCAGGAGGACGGTACATATGAGGTCGCCCTGTGCTACATCAAGGACGACTCTACCCACGAAGGCGACGATACTGTTTATATCAAGGATATGCGCGTCGTGGACGCAAAGGACATTGATGTGCAGACCTTTATTCCCCGGGAAGCAGCTTCTACCGAGGATGGCTTCGATTACAGCTATGTGACCATTGTCCTGAATGAGAAGGACGGCTATTATCACGTCGGTACAAAGGACGGCCCGCTGCTGCTGGCTGACCTGATGAACTATACCCTGTTTAACGAGGAGCAGACCATTTGGGATATTGCCTATTCCGGCGCAGCAGAAGCTTACTATGAGGAGATGGTGGATTACTTCTCGCTGGCATCCAATTCTGCACTGAGCGGTGTCTGCACCGTGGACTATAAGCTGGGCGAGTACCTGAAGAAAATTGCGCAGGTGGCGGGCTTTGACAGCGAGGACGAGAACGAGTGGCTGAAGATCTGCAAGTACTATCAGGTCTACGGCTCCGGCAATGCCCAGCTGGAAGACCCCATCAAGGGCTTGGCACCGTTCTCTGCTTATGAAGCAACGCTTGGCAAGAATGTGGCGACGAACTACTTCTACTACGACCGCATCATCATGCCCAGAGGCATGTTTGCGAAATTTGTTCCCGCGAAGTCCGGCGTTTACCGTATTACGTCCCGCAATGAATCCGCACAGGGTGTTGACGGTTGGATCTTTGATGAAAACCGCAACGAACTGCTGGTCTACGAGCAGGACGAAAGACTCTATACTGACAGCAGTGAGGTCTCTATGGTCTTCTACATGGAGGCAGGCAAGGCATATTATATTGATATTGCCTTCTGGGATCCCTATGAAGTCGGCTATATCTACTATGACATCGAGTATATTGCTCCCACCCTCAACCACTTCCGTCTGGCATCTCCCGGTTACTTTACCTACGATACCAACGCAACGGGCGATGCGATGTACCACCTGATCGCAGGCGGTGTCAAGCCGATCCTCGGCACCGACGGCAAGTACTACGAGGATCTGGGTAAGGACGCAAACGGCAAGCAGAAGTACGGCGGTCTGCTGTATGCAGACTTCAGCGGTCTGACCGCTGTGTTCGATACCCCCATCGCAAGCGTGCCTGCCTATGACAAAAACGGCAAACCTATGGTGGATGCCAACGGCAAGCCCGTTATGGTCAAGGGTATGATCGACAAGGGCGGCTTCGACTTCAGCAAGACAGAGGACGATCTGTTTGTGCTGTCGATCCTTGAGAAATACGACGGCGATGAGGAAAAGACGGTTGCTTACCTCAAAGAGTACTGGGGTGAGGACTATGAGCAGAATGTGGAGGTCTATCAGCTGGAGGATGTCTTTGCCGGCATCTACCACGGCAAGGGTAAGGACTATACCGCTGAAATGAGAGGCTATCTCAGCCAGATGATCACCACCGGCGCAGAGGAGCTGCGCGGCTGTGTACCCATGACCGAGCGCCTTGCCGAGCTGCTGCAGCTGCTGATGAACAAATACACCTTTGAAAATGTCGATCACTCATGGACGAAGCTGTGCTACTACTACGATTATCTGGGACCTGAAGGTTAAGTGAGGGAATATTATGAAAAAAACAAACAGAATTAGAACATTGTTGCTGGTGGCGGCTCTTGTCATTGGTATGCTGCTGATGGCAGCGTGCACGCAGGAGCCTGAACTGCCTGCAGAAACCACTTATAAGGTCACCATTACAGATGCCAACGGCACGCCCTATACCACCGGCGTTGTGGTTCGATTCCTGAAGGACGGACAGCAAGCTGCCATGCAGGTGGTCAATGAGCAGGGCGTTGCGGAAAAAACCTTGGCAACCGGTGCGTATACCGTCGAGCTGCAGTTTACCGGCGATGCAAATGACTACTATTACGACAGCACCAGCCTGAAGCTGACGGCTGACAAGCCGGAGCTGACCGTCACCCTTGCCGCAAGAGCGGGCGAAGCAGTTCCGCTGCTGTACGGTGAGAACGGTGTGACGACTTATGCACACGGTGTCGGTGTGGGCAGTACCTATGTGGAGCTGGAGGACGGTCGTAACTACTTCCTGTTCACCCCCCAGACGCCCGGTATGTACCGCTTTACGACCACCGATGACACTGCGGTGATCGGCTACTACGGCGCGCCTCACTTCGTGCAGGAGCTGAGCGCCGCTGAAGTGGTGGACAACAGCTTCTCCATTTCCGTTCGCGCAAGCATGATCGGCACCAACGGCACCGGCACAACGGTGATCGTGGTGGGCATCGACAAGGGCGACAATGACAGCTGTATGCTCAATATCGTCAGAACCGGCGATCCTGAGCATTCCATTGAGGATGAGCCGTGGTTCGTCTACGAGAAGACTACCGATCTTGAACTCTATGCATTGCCTCAGAATGCTCTTCTGAACAACTTTGATCTGACCTTGGATTATACACTGGTTTACAATACGGAAGACGGGTTCTATCATTTGAACACCGCTGACGGTCCGCTTGTGCTGGTCCATTTGGTTGAGGATTCCGAATATTTGGCATCTTACAATACGATTCTGGAAAACACCGGTGTTGTAAAATACTTCTTCGATGAAGACGGGAAATTCGATAAGAAGGAATCTTACAGTGAATGCCTGCGGGAGTACATTCAGAACTCGGACGAGGAAAGAGGTCTCTATCCTCTGACAGAGGATCTCAAGTACATCATCCAGCAGAGCGGAGATCATTCCGGCTGGTTTGACGAGAATAAGAGTACGTACCTGTTTAAGGATGAAAACGGAAACATCCTGCCGGGAATCAACCCTGAAATCTCGTGGTTGTTCATGTGCTGCTATATTGCAGACTGATTTGAACGTGTGCTCTTATGAGAAGAATTGTACAAATTAAGTCGTACAGAGCCCTGCTGCTTGCGGTGATGCTGGCGCTTGTGATCAGCTTGTTCGGGGCTTGCTCTGAAGCATCAACGCCAACAGAGCCTGCCGGTGAAGAAACCTATACCATCATTTTGAAAAGCACAAGTGATCAGCCCTTTGCAAAGACGGATGTGTTTGTCTACACTGACACGACACTGACTGATCTGGTTGCTGTTGTGAAGACGGACGAAAAGGGTGTTGCGGTATTTACCGCACCTACCGGTACCTATGCCGCGGTGCTGAAAAGTGTTCCTGCCGGTTATCCGGTGGAAGCAAGTTATACGGTGACCGATCAGACCACTGAGATTATTCTGGAAGCTAAGCTGATTGAAAATCCCAATCTGAATCAGGATAAGTTCAGACTGCACAATGTGATGTTTGACTTCGTGGTGACGGATACGGAAAATAATCAGTACAGGCTTTCGGAGCTGTTGCAGCAGAAAAAGGCGGTTGTTCTGAATTTCTGGTTTGCCCAATGCGGACCCTGCAGGGAAGAGTTTCCGTTTTTGGAGGAAGCCTTTTACAAGTACAGCGATGATATTGCGTTGCTTGCACTGAATCCCATCGATGATGCAGCGACGGTTGCACAGTATCGCGCTGCGCAGGGGCTTACCATTCCAATGGCAAGTGTTGATTCGGAATGGATGAAAGCGTTGGATATGATGTATTTTCCCACGACAATGATCATTGACCGCTACGGAAATATCAATATGATGTACGTGGGTGCGGTTCCGAATACAGAGTTGTTTGAGAATATGTTTGCCTATTATACTGCGGAAGATTATGTCCAGAAGATCGGTCTTAACGCAGATGAACTCCCGGCGCAATAAGACATTTGGTGAATGCCTGAAAAGAAAGGAGACCATTTATGAAAAAAATATTAGTACTGTTATTGAGTATCTGCCTGCTGTTGTGCCTGTGTGCCTGCGGTCAGGATCAGAATCCCACTGACCCTACCCCGAGCACACCTGTCACGGATCCCACCGATCCGTCCACAAAGCCCACCGATCCCACGATCGATGACGGCAAGGTCACCTATACCGTCACCGTCACCGACGAACAGGGAAACCCTATTTCCGGCGTGATGGTACAGATTTGTAAGGATGCCTGCATCCCTGCAGTAGCCAACGCAAACGGCGTCGCTACTTGGACTGTTGCGGAGGACAGCTATAAGGTCAGCTTCCTTTCCATGCCTGCCGGCTTTACCTACAGCACTGAGGAAACTGAGTTCTACTTCGCCGCCGGCGAAACCTCGATGACCATTGTGCTTAAGGCGGCGGAATAACAACTGATTATTTAAGGAGGAAACATACTATGAAGAAACTTATCAGCCTCGCTGTCGTTGTGGTTATGATCGTATGTATGGCTCTGACAGCATTTGCAGCACCTGCCGATCAATATCCTCAGATTGCAAACGGTCAGTGCACAGTCGATCCGGCTAAAGGCAAGGCATTTATTATGATTGAGCCCAATGAAGTCGTTACGGTCAACGTTCCCAATGGTACCGGCAGCTCGGTTTCTGCTTATGGCTACCATGGCGACGATTTCATTGAAGGCGGCTATAGCTTGATCATCAGCAAGATCAATCAGATCCAGTCAAGTAGCACGGGCGAAGCTTTCGGCAAGATGGTTGCGGATTCTTTCGTGCTGCAGAATCTGACCGGCGATACGGCATATGTCATCGTTTCTATTGATACCACCGGCGCCGGTCCTGTGATCGGCACATGGGACAAACCCGATACCCTGAAGCTGGGAACCAACACAGCCAATGTGCAGGCAGAATCTGACGGCTATTTCTACACCTTTGTTGCAGAAACCAGTGGTGTTTTCACCATTACCATGCCCAGCGGTCAGTGGGCCTATTTTATCAACAACATTACCGCTTCCAAGTACGGCAACCGTCATCTTTCTACCGAAAGACCGATCGTCAGAAGTGAGTCCATCAATGTGCATGCCGGTGATCGGATTCAGGTTATGGTTAGCACGCTGAATCCTGCCAATGAGTATCAAAATCCTGCCGGCACGATTACATTTACCGCGACCTTGGAGCAACCCGTACATACACATGATGCCACCCGCGTTGCTGCCGTTGCGGCTGATTGCACGAATAATGGCAATATCGAGTATTGGTATTGCGCTGGTTGTGAAGGCTATTGGAAGGATGCAGCCCTGACACAGCCTGCCAACGCTACAAGTGTGGTTGTACCGGCAGGACACAACTATATTAGCGGCACTTGCACCGCTTGCGGCGATGCTGATCCGGATTACAACCCCAATGAACCCACGGAGACGCTGCCCACCAATCCGACTGAAACCACTGTACCCACCACTTCTACCGAACCCACCACTCCCGGTGGCAGCAACAGTAATACCGGCGATCCCAGTATCATCGGCGCTGTCGCAGGTGCAATCTTCAGCATGGTAGGCGCTGTCGCTGTGATCATCAAGAAGAAGGAATTCTAATTCCAACAAAATAAGCAGGGCGCGTTGCAAGCAACGCGCCCTGCGGTTTTATAGGAAAAGCCTCCCGTGTGGGAGGCTTTTCTGCATTTAGTTCAGTTGATTTTCAACGACTTCCTTCAGCTGCTCGTATTCAACAGAGGAGAGGAAGCTGGCAACGATAATGCCGTTTTCGTCCAGAACCAGCGTGTAGGGGAACACGCCACGTCCGCCGAGGGAGGAGTAGTAGCCGCCGTTGAGTCCCGTGTCATCCACAGGGTAGTCCTTGGCGAAGATGATCTTGGAGTCGGGGTAGTAGCTTGCAATGTACGGCGGAGCGGTTTCCGACACCATGTGAGTGTGGACGGCGATCACCGTGACCTCGTCCGCATATTCCTTTGCGATCTGATCAAAGTAGGGAAGCTCGTTGACGCAGGGAGTACACCATGTACCCCAGAAGTTGACGATGGTGATCTTTCCTGTTTTGATGGGATTGACGGTGTCGGTCAGGATGCCGGTTTCGTCGATGATCTCCAGATCGTAGCCGTAGCAGAGATCGCCGATCGCGTTGCCCTGCTGGGCTGCAGGGGCGCTGTCCTCGTTCCAGTAGTAGACCAGCGCGCCGGCTAAGAGGGCGATCATCAGCACTGCGGTGATGACCCGTGTAACGGTGCGGCGCTTTTGGGATTTTTCCTTGGGAATGTCGTTTTCCTTCAGGAAAATACCCGTGCCTTTCCATTTGATGGCTTGGGTGGGACACACATCGATACATTCGCCGCAGCTGACGCATTCCCGGTCGCCCACGTGACGGATGTCCACCTTGCAGTGGGAGATACACTTACCGCAGTCGATGCACTTGGAGCGATCCAGCCGGATGCCGAATACGGAGATCTTATTGAACAGTCCGTACAACGCGCCCAGCGGACACAGAAAACGGCAGAACAGACGGAAAATGAAGATGCAGCCGATCAGAATGCTGACCATCAGCAGGAATTTCCATGTAAACAGCGGCCCCAGCATGGAAAAATAGCTTTCGTTTACCTTGTTTGCCAGCAGTCCGAGACCGCCTTCCAATGTGCCGGAGGGACAGATGTACTTGCAGAATGCGGGAAGGGGCGTGTCCTTGAAGGCGTAGAGGATCGGGATCAGGAACACGAAAACAGCCAGCAGTATGTATTTCAGGATGGACAGAAGCCTTGTGACAGGGCTTTTCTTCAGCTTCGGTGTTTTGATTTTGTAGAGCAGCTCCTGCACCAATCCGAAGGGACACAGCCAGCCGCAGATCAATCGCCCGAACATCACGCAGTACAGAAGCAGAATGCCGCCCACATAGAAAAGCGTACTCTTATCGGCACTGAAGGAACCCTGCAGCGAACCAAGGGGACACGCGCCCACGGCACCGGGGCAGGAGTAGCAGTTCATGCCGGGGACGCAGACGCTTTTTGTGCCGCCGCGGTAGATGTTGCCGGTGACGTAGCCCTTCAGGTTCGCGTTGAACAG
Source organism: Faecousia sp. (assembly GCA_045580465.1). Lineage (GTDB taxonomy): Bacteria > Bacillota > Clostridia > Oscillospirales > Oscillospiraceae > Faecousia. Next base: position 2,086 of record JAZNNV010000080.1, on the reverse strand, counting down.
CAGACCGAAATAAAGCTGCATGAGCTTTCTTTTAGAGGGAATCCATTTGTTGAGCTTATTCATTGCCATCACCCCAATCCTACGCACTCGGTGCAGATGTTGATCGCCTTAGTCAGCACGTCGGCTGTGCCGCCGCTGAGCAATCCGTAGATCAGAGCTGCTGCGCCGATGCACAGCAGCAGGCTTCGTGCGATGGCGATGGTGTTGCGTTCCCGTTGGGAGGCTTCCTCATCGGATGCTGCCGGGCGGGTGGGGAGCTGCTTGAGAAGCTCGATCTCTTTTTTGATGCTCACCCTTGCGTGAAATGCGGCAAAAATCGCATAGCCGAAGGGAACAGCCATACAAGGAAGCAGGACTGCCATGGCACGGATCACAGAATCGTTGATCTGGGTGGGATGAAAGGCATCCTTTTGCAGCGCATAGCACAGAAACACGATACTTCCCGCGACCAGCAAGCCGGCACTGATGAGCTTGTGCAGCTTGCGGCTTTGCTGCTGCGCCGAGATGTGGCGCAGGGTATCCGCATCCGCCTGCACGAGGTCTGCTCTTTTGCGCATCCGCTTCAGCATCATGGAATACTGGGTCGGAACGGCGGTTTTTTTGTCAGTTTTCGGCAGAAACAGATCGAGGACAAAGCCGATGATCACCAGCGCAGCAGTGCAAAGCACCGGGATCGCAATCGGGGAGAAGGCAGCTGCCACACTCTCAGGAGAAAAGGGCTGCTCGCCCGAACGGCAAATGCCCACGCATGCGACCATCAGGAGAATTGCGGAAACGGCAAGCATGGCACTTAGCGCAATGCCGTACAGTAAATGAATCTGTTGTTTTCTCTTTTCAGGCATAGGGTGACCTCCTGTGGGATTTCGCTGATTCTTTTTCTATAAGATAACACAATTTGTGACAAATGTAAATGAAATTCACCGCACTATTATGGCAATGTTGGTAAAAAATTCACATATTTTATGATAATAGTCCTTGCATTGAGGATAAAAATGCGTTATTATATAATGTGGTATATAATGGTGTTTGTATGCCGTAAATTGAACCGAGAAAGGCGACCGACTTATGAAAAGAACCTTCGTAAAAGCGACGAGAACTGCCGTGATCGTACTGATCGCTGCGGTGCTTCTGTTCAGCGCATTTCTGACGCCGCAAACGCAGGCATCGAGTTACCATGCATCCTTTATTGACCGCATGGATGGCAATCTGTCCATTGATCTGGAGCAGTACCTGAACAGCTCTGTCCTGTTCAAGCTTCCCGACCACGTTAAGGATGAGGAAGAAATTTCCGTCATCATCACCGTGGACGTGGTCAATCTCATGGATGCCTATGAGAAGACTGATAAGTCTATGTCCTTTACGGAGTATGCTCTTTACAGCGAGGATGCTTCTGCTATCATCGCAAAGATCGGTGCTGAAAAGGTGCGCATCCTTGAAAAGCTGGACGAGCTGAAGATCGCCTACACCACCGGCGAAGAGTATAATACCATCCTCAGCGGCTTTGAGATCCGCATCAAGGCCGGCGACTTCGATGCCACCTGCAAGTCCCTTGGCAAGGGCGAGGGCGTGATCGTCGGCGAAGTTTATAACGCAGCCGAAACGAAGCTGGTTGAGAATAAGGTCAATGTTTACGAGACCGGCATTTTCAAGAGCGAAGGCTCCGGTTACGACGGCAGCGGCATGGTGGTCGCAGTCCTCGATACCGGTCTGGACTCCAACCACTCCGCTTTTTCTGTGGATAATTTCACCTCCCAGAAGCTGGGTCTTACCTACGAAGACGTGGCGGCTGTCATGTCCCAGACCACTGCAAGCAAGCAGAACATGGGTCTGACGGTGGATGACGTTTACATCAACGAGAAGGTTCCCTTCGGCTATGACTATGCCGACAACGACCCGGACGTCTACTCCACCCACAACAACCACGGCACGCACGTCTCCGGCGTCATCGTGGGCAAGGACGATAGCATCACAGGTGTCCCGCCCAACGCACAGCTGGACACCATGAAGGTCTTCTCCGACAACATGGACACCGCAAGAAGCACATGGATCCTCTCGGCACTGGAAGACTGCGTCGTTCTTAGGTTTC
>JAZNNV010000079.1:0-4034 GCA_045580465.1 Faecousia sp. | reverse complement strand
TCACAGAACGACATGGCTACGATCCGACTTGGTCAGAACGGCCTGATCCAGGCCAAGACCTTCAAGGAGATCGCCGGAGTCACCGCCATGGCACTGACCAAGCTGGACGGCACTGCCAAGGGCGGTATCGTCATCGCGGTGGCGGATGCCCTGCAGATCCCCGTCAAATTTGTCGGTGTCGGCGAACGGGAGGACGACCTGATGCCCTTCGTGGCGCAGGAATTTGTGGACGCGCTGCTGTGAGGAAACGGTCATGAGAGTGGTATTGGCAAGTAAAAATAAGCACAAGCTTGCAGAAATCAGCAAGATCACCGAAAAATTCGGTTTTGAGCTGGTGCTGCAGTCCGAGCTGGGCATCGACATCGACGTGGACGAGACCGGCACGACCTTTGAAGAAAATTCTCTTCTCAAGGCACGGGCGGTGATGGAAGCGACGGGGCTTCCGGCTTTGGCGGATGACTCCGGCATCGCAGTGGATGCGCTGAACGGTGAGCCGGGTGTTTACTCGGCGCGTTACGGCTTTGATGAGACTCTTGACGACTGGGGTCGGCTGCTTCTGCTGCTGAAAAACATGGAACATGTTCCCGACGGTCAGCGTCAGGCAAAGTTCGTGTGCGTGATCACCATGATCACGCCGGATGAAAAAGTCATTCAGGCCCGGGGCGAGATCCACGGCGAATTGTTAAGAGAAGCCCGGGGCAAAAACGGCTTCGGCTACGATCCGATCTTCTATTATCCCCCCTATGGAAAGACCACGGCGGAAATGGAGTCGGAGGAGAAGAACGCGGTATCCCATCGGGGAAATGCGCTGCGTGTCTTGTATGAAAAACTAAAGGAGGCAGGTTATGCTGACAAGTAAAGAAAGATCAGAGCTTCGTGCCCAGGCAAATGCGCTGGAGACAACCCTGATCGTTGGCAAAAACGGCGTGACCGATACGGTTATTGAAGAGGCGGAAAACCTCTTGACCGCCCGTGAGCTGGTCAAGGGCAAGGTGCTGGAAGGCGCTATGATGACCGCCAGAGAGGTCAGCGATGCCATTTGTGAAGCAACCGGGGCAGAGGGTGTTTCTGCCATCGGTAATAAATTTGTGATCTACCGCTTCAGCGAAAAGTGTCAGGCAGAGCGCAACGCCACCGGCCGTGCCAAGCGCAAGCCCACGCCGGTGTCCAAGAAAGACCCCGTGCGCAGCGGTATCCGCGCCCGCCGTCAGGCACAGAAGAAGGTGCGCGAGCAGCGCAACGAGTATTTCCGCCAGCTGGCGATCGACCGCGCGATTGAGCGCAGCCGTGAAAAGCAGCTGCGTGGCGAGGACTAAAATCCAATAACCTCAATGGGTATACGGGAAGGGGAATTGACCAATGTGTGAATTCGTCACAGATGATGTTTCGTATCAGCGTTTCGCTCCCACTTTTATAGCCTACATGCAAAGCGTCGGTTGTTTACTGCCGGAGCGCGGTTTTTGCCGCCTGAGCATGGAGCAGCTGGAAAAGGCAGCGCTGTCGCTTCTGAAGCCGAACCGTGTTGCCCATGTGCGGGGCTGCCGTGATACGGCGGTGGCACTGGCAAAGCATTGGGGCGCAAATGAGGAGGACGCGGCGAGAGCGGCACTTTTGCACGATGTGACGAAGGCACTCAGCACCGAAGGTCAATTGACTTTGCCCGGTGAATATGGTATGATTTTGGATGATTTTTCCAAGAAGTATCCCAAAACGCTCCATGCCCTGACGGGAAGTCTGGTTGCAAAGCACGTTTTTGAGGAAAACGATGCGGTGGTGCAGGCAATTCGGTATCACACGACCGGTAGAGCCAACATGACCCTTCTGGAAAAAATCATTTATGTGGCGGATTACATGGAGCCGAACCGGGATTTTCCGGGCGTGGAAAAGCTGCGGGAGCTGGCATTTTGTGATCTTGACCAAGCCCTTCATCTGGGATTGAAGATGACATTGGAAATACTTTTAGAGCAGGGCAGTGAGGTCTCGCCCGGATCACGGGAGGCACTTGCATGGCTCGAAACGAAAGGAACGATTTGAATGATGACTGCAAAAGAAGTCGCCTTGGCGGTAACCAAGGCGTTGGATGAAAAGAAGGGCATCGATATCAAGCTGCTGAAGATCGACCGCGTGTCGAGCCTTGCAGATTATTTCCTGATCTGCACCGGCAACTCCAGCACCCACGTCAAGACACTCTGCGATTACGCGGAGTATGTTCTTGAGGAACTGGGCGAGCCGATGCTGGGTCGCGAAGGACACCGGGGCAATTCTTGGGAGCTGCTGGACTTTGGCTCTATCGTTGTCCATGTCTTTACGGACGAAGCACGCAAGTTCTATGATCTGGAGCGTCTGTGGGCAGACGCGGAGCAAGTGGATCTGGCAAGCATTCTGCTGCCTGACTGATTGATAGGGGTGAAAAGCATGCCGAATTATGATTATTCTGCCATTGAGAAGAAATGGCAAGCATACTGGGAAGAGCATAAGACCTTCCATACGGATGTGCGGGATTTTTCCAAGCCGAAGTACTACGTGCTGGATATGTTCCCGTATCCCTCCGGCGTAGGTCTGCACGCAGGTCACCCGGAAGGCTATACCGCAACGGATATTATGTCCCGCATGAAGCGCATGCAGGGCTTTAACGTGCTGCACCCCATGGGCTATGACTCCTTCGGTCTGCCCGCAGAGCAGTACGCTGTTGATACCGGCAACCATCCCAACGGCTTTACCCAGAAGAACATCGAGACCTTCTCCAAGCAACTGAAGGAACTGGGCTTCGACTATGACTGGTCCAAGGTGGTCGCCACTTCTGACCCTGAGTTCTACAAGTGGACTCAGTGGATCTTCAAGAAGCTGTGGGAAGCAGGCTATGCCAAGCGCATCGAGATGCCTGTCAACTGGTGCGAGGCGCTGGGTACGGTGCTTGCGAACGATGAGGTTATCGACGGCAAGTCCGAACGCGGCGGCTATCCCGTTGTGAAGAAGATGATGATGCAGTGGGTCATCGACCAGCCTGCATTTGCGGAGAAGCTGCTGGAAGGTCTGGACGAGATCGACTGGCCCGAGTCCACCAAGGAGATCCAGCGCAACTGGATCGGCAAGTCTACCGGCGTTGAGGTGGATTTCCAGCTGGTCGGTGGCGGCGCGTTCTCCATCTACACTACCTGCATTGAGACCATCTACGGCATCACCTTCATGGTTCTTGCCCCCGACGGCAAGATCACCGCAAGCCTGCTTGATCGGGTGGAAAACAGAGCTGAGGTGGAAGCATACATCGCGGAAGCAGCTAAGAAGAGCGAAATCGACCGCACCGATGCCAGTAAGACCAAGACCGGCTGCCCCTTGAAGGGTGTTTTTGCCATTAATCCCGTCAACGGCAAGGAAGTGCCGGTGTTTATCGGCGACTTCGTGCTGGGCAATTACGGCACGGGCGCTGTTATGGCTGTTCCCAGCCACGACCAGCGTGACTTTGAGTATGCTGTGGCGCACAACATCCCCATGATTCAGGTCATCGAGGGTCGTGATGTTTCCCAGTGCGCTTTTGAGAAGCAGGATTACCTGGGCAAGGGCTGCAAGCTCATTAATTCCGAGGAATTCACCGGTTTGACCGTCGAGGAAGCCAAGGAAGCCATCACCTGCAAGCTGGAAAAGGCAGGCGTCGCCAGAAGAAAGGTCAACTACCACTTCCGTGAGTGGATCTTTGCCCGTCAGCGCTACTGGGGCGAACCCGTTCCCTGCGTCTACACCGAGGACGGCGAAACCGTCTTCCTGCCCGATGAGCAGCTGCCCGTGGTTTTGCCCGTCCTTGAAGATTACAAGGGTCGTGGCGGTCAGGCACCTCTGGAGAACGCCGAGGAGTGGAAGTTCTATGATCAGGACGGTCTGAAGGGCAAACGCGAGACCTCTACCATGCCCGGCTCTGCAGGCTCTTCCTGGTACTACATGCGCTATATCGATCCCAAGAACGACAAAGCCCTGTGCGATCCTGAACTCTTAAAGCACTGGCTGCCTGTTGACCTGTACGTCGGCGGCCCCGAGCATGC
>JAZNNV010000078.1:0-6162 GCA_045580465.1 Faecousia sp. | reverse complement strand
ATGCTGTCTGCCAACAACCTGCTGCGTCCCCAGGACGGCAAGCCCGTCACCGTTCCTTCTCAGGATATGATCCTTGGTGCTTACTACCTGACCTATACCCGTTTGGGCAAGGCAGAGCGTGGCGCAGAGGAAGTCGTCATCACGACCCCCGGCGACACCCAGTGGGAAGCCGGTCAGGTGGTGGATGCTGACGAGTTCCAAGCTGCCAACAAGGCACTGAAGGCAGAGGGCAAGACTCCCGCAACCTTCCGTCCCAAGCTGGCATTCTCCAGCGTGGACGAAGCGATCGCATCCTATGCTGACGGCAACGTGGGTCTGCACGCACCGATCCTCGTCCGTGTGGGCAAGGAGATCGACGGTCAGATGCAGTACAAGGTCATCCGCGCAACGGTTGGACGCCTGATCTACAACGAGCCGATCCCGCAGGATCTTGGCTTTGTGGATCGCACGGATCCCGAGCATGCCTTCGATCTGGAAGTGGACTTCCTGGTCGGCAAGAAGCAGCTGGGCAAGATTATTGACAAGTGCATCCGCCGCCATGGCTTCACTGTGGCAACCGAGATGCTGGACCGTATCAAGACCCTCGGCTACAACTACGCCACCAAGGGCGCGATCTCCATCTCCATCGCGGACATGGTCGTGCCTCAGAGAAAGTACGAGCTGGTCAAGGAAGCGGAAGGCAAGGTCGTTGAGATCGAAGGCTTCTACCGTCAGGGTTATATCACCAATGAGGAACGCTACCGCTTGGTCGTTCAGCAGTGGGAAAAGACCTCTGCCGATGTCGTCGCAGCCCTGCAGGGCAGCATGGACGAGTTCAACCCCATCTACATGATGTCCGATTCCGGCGCTCGTGGTAGCATGGCACAGATCCGTCAGCTGGCAGGTATGCGTGGTCTGATGGCGGATACCGCAGGTCGTACCATCGAAATCCCTGTTAAGGCAAACTTCCGTGAAGGTCTTTCTGTTCTGGAGTACTTCATTTCCTCCAGAGGCGCTCGTAAGGGTATGACCGATACGGCTCTTCGTACCGCTGACTCCGGCTACCTGACCCGTCGTATGGTCGACGTTTCTCAGGACGTCATCATCCGCGAGCATAACTGCGGCACCACCAACGGCATTTGGGTCGGTGCAGTTTACGACAAGAACGGCGATGTGGTCGATTCCTTCGGTAATCGCATCCGTGGTCGTTTCCCCGTAAACGATGTACTCCATCCCGTGACCGGCGAGCTGCTGCACTCCAAGGACGAAATGATGGCCCCCGAGGGCGCACAGAAGTTCGAGGATGCGGGCATTGAGAAGATCTATATCCGTACCATCCTTGCTTGCCGCGCAAGATCCGGCGTCTGTGCAAAGTGCTACGGCATGAATTTGGCAACCTCCAAGCAGGTCGATCTGGGCGAAGCTGTCGGTATCATCGCTGCACAGTCCATCGGCGAGCCCGGTACTCAGCTGACCATGCGTACCTTCCACTCCGGCGGTGTCGCAGGTGACGATATTACCCAGGGTCTTCCCAGAGTTGAAGAACTGTTTGAGTCCCGCCGTCCCAAGAAGATGGCACAGATCTCCGAGATCACCGGCGTCGTTTCTATCGACGATACCCACCGCAGCGCTCTGCGTGCGATCACCGTCACCGCAGAGGACGGCGAGGTCAAGGAATATCAGGTGCCTTACTCCGTGGGTCTGAAGGTCTCCCATGGCAAGACCGTCCAGAAGGGCGAACCCATCACCGATGGCGCGCTGTATCCCCAGGACGTTCTGCGTATCTCCGGCGTCGAAGCTGTTCAGGACTATCTGGTGCAGTCTGTTCAGGCGGTTTACCGCCAGCAGGGCGTTGAGATCAACGATAAGCATATCGAGGTCATCATCCGTCAGATGATGCGTAAGGTGCGCGTTGAGGAGCCGGGCGATACCCCGCTGCTCACCGGCACGGTCATCGATACCTTCGAGTTTGAGGATGCCAACGCAGCCGTTCAGGCACGCATCGATGCAGGTGAAACTGATCTGCAGCTGGCTACCGCTTCCGCGGTGCTGCTGGGTATCACCAAGGCATCTCTGGCAACCGACTCCTTCCTGTCCGCCGCATCCTTCCAGGAGACCACCAAGGTTCTGACCGATGCTGCCATCAAGGGCAAGGTTGACCATCTGGTCGGTCTGAAGGAGAACGTCATCATCGGTAAGCTGATCCCCGCAGGCTCCGGCCTGATGGCATACCGCGATTTCGAGACCTGCGTCCCGGAAGCCGCGGAAGCCGCTGAGGAAGCAGCCGAGGAGACCACCGAGGAATAATCCAACCAATTAAAAATCCGTCACCGGCAACGGTGGCGGATTTTTAGCATTTTTTGTAACCGCACGGGGTTGCATTTATAGTATAATAGGTGTAAGGAAGTTTGGTGTCAGCTGTGCCGAATGGACTTGCAGGATCTGATGCCGTCCGGAAGGTGTCAGGAAGAAAGAAGGCATGCCTATGGAAGATCACAAAATCATAGAGCTGTTTTTTGCGCGCTCTGAAGAAGCGATTGCGCACGTACGGGAAAAGTACGGACCTATGTGCCGAAAAATTGCAGCCAACATGCTGAACGATGCCGAGGATGCGGACGAATGCGTCAACGATACGCTGCTTGCGTTGTGGAACGCCATTCCGCCGGCAAGACCGCAGCTGCTGCGCCCCTATATCGCCCGGATCAGCCGCAATCAGGCAAGAAACAGACTGGTGTACAACAAAGCACAGAAACGAAGCGCGGAAATGGCAATCTCGCTGGAGGAGCTGGACGGCTGCCTGGCATCACCTGACTCGGTGGAGCAGGCGATGGAGAGCAGGGAGTTGACCCGCGCAATCGAGCGCTTTTTGCTGACGCTGGACGAGGACAGCCGGAATATGTTTTTGCGGAGATACTGGTTCTACGATTCCGTGGAGGAGATCGCGGAGGGCTTCGGCGTGTCGAAAAATAAGGTAAAGGTGCGGCTTTTCCGCGCAAGGGAAAAGCTGCGAGCCTATTTGCTGCAGGAGGGATACTTATATGAAACGGGAAACATTCGATCAGGCATTTGAACAGATCTCAGACGGTCTGCTGGAGGATGCGCTGAACGTTTATAATAAAAAAAGAAGCCGCAGGCAGTTATGGATGCGCGTGGCGGCGGTGGCGGCGACGGTTGCCATCGTGCTGACGGCAACGCTGTGGCAGGGGAAGACGCCGGACGGCGAGATCGTTTCCGCCCCGGGCATCTTGAAGGTGTATGCGTATGATGCAACCGAAGCGGCGAATTCTGAGGAAATGGAGTTTTATGATATAACTGGTGTTGATATTTCTGTTGGCGACAAGCTTTTGCCCTACTGGTCGCCGTATATGAGTAAGGTAACGATGATTCCGTATACCCTGCAGGTGGATGAAGAGTACTACAAGGATATGGAAATCACTTTCGATGTTAAAGTCAACTGTGGAAGATTCTATTTGGATCGTGGCTTGACAAATCTTGAACAGAAATTCACAGTCGAAAATGGAGCGGTCATCTATTGGCATGGCGGTGCGCTTGGGAAGGTGGAAGAAGCAATTGCAGCCGATGGTGGTATTTTTGCTGAAATTATCATTCGCGCAGATGGAGAAATTGTCGGCTGCGGTGTCATTAAAATGAGACTGGATATAATGAATGAGTCGATGCCTGTTTGCTATCCGAATCGATGCGATGCCGTTTGCTATCCGATGATCAACGGAGAATTGCAGGATGTTACAGAAACGCATGTGAACGAATATATCGAAAGCTGGAAACAATAAAAACAGAACACCTATTTTGAGATTAAGGAGTGATGTTATGAAAAAAAGTTGGATCATGATACTGCTGGCGCTGCTTTTGCTTATGCCTTTGACAGCCTGCCGGTCTGCCACGCTCCCGGATGAGAGTACGCCGGAAACGCCCACAATCTCACAGCCCACCAGTGAACCCACTTTAGAGCCGTCAGAACCAACTACAGAATCCACAGACCCTGATGCGACCCAGCCGTCTGTTTCTGAGGAGGTTGTCGTCTTTGTGAAAGAGGACGAGCCGACCAAGCTATATTGCGCACCCAAGAACGATCTTAGTCAGCAGAGAGTTATCTATGAATCCGATTTTGATGCAATAAATGACTTCGTCATCGAAGAACTTGGCGTATATGCTGACAAGATCCTCACTTTGACGGAAGGTAACAAGCGTGTTGTAATGCTTGACCTTACGACCGGGGAGGCGACAGCGGTGTTTGAGTGCTATTACATTGAGTATGCAGAACTTGTGGGCTTGCAGGAAGTGGATGGCAAACCTTATTTTACCCGCGTTTTGTTTGATGGAAAGCCCACAGAAAATGACCGCAACAGCACGTATTTCTTCTGGACAGATTCCAAAACGATCACAGAAATGCCTATGCAGAAACCAAAATGACCCCCGCCCCCGGCAACGGTGGCGGAGTTTTTACTTATACGATCTCCAAAACCTCGGAAACGGAGCGGATGTCATAATCAATGCGCATGTCGTGGGGCAGGGGAGCGCCGGCAGGATTGAACCAGCAGGTATGGATGCCTGCGTTGATGCCGCCCTGCATGTCGCTGGTCAGGGAATCGCCCACGATCAGCACCTCGCCCGGGTCAAATCTGCCGATCTTTGCCCAAACGGCATCGAAAAAGGCGATGCTGGGCTTCTCAAAGCCGATCTCGTCGGAGATGAACACCTCGTCGAAAATCGTGTCAAGACGGGAATTTGTCAGCTTTCTGTGCTGGGCGATGGCAGTGCCGTTGGTGACAACGCATTGCAGAAGCTTGCCCTTGAGCGCTGTGACGGTTTCCCACGCGCCGGGGAAGAAGTGGACGGTGTCGCCCAGCGCCAGCTGATAGTCGTCATTAAAGGCGGCGGCGCAGTCTGTGTTCAGACCGTACTTGCCGAAAAACTCCTGAAATCTGCCCACCAGCACCTCGGGCTTTGTCAGCACGCCCAATTCCAGCCGCTCCCAATAGGTGCGGTTGATGCCGCGGTAATCGGCGAGCATCTCGTCGGTGCAGATACCAAGATCATGCTTTGCAAACAGGGCGCGGATGGCGACCACTTCCGCTGCATGGAAATCAAGCAGCGTGCCGTCGATGTCCCACAAAATAACCTTAAATGACATAATTCTATCTCCTTTTTTACACTTCCTTCAGTCTATCAGCTTACCGCCCTCAAGTCAAGCGGCGATTTTCAGAGGGGAACGCATAAAATCGGTGAATTTTTGCAAAAAAAGAAATAATTTCAGTTGACAATTTTGAAATTTTGCGTATAATAAGTTTCTGTATGGACACTAAAAAAGATTGTACAATACCCCAGTGCGGCAGTTTGCCGGATCTGCAGAAAATGCAGGTGGTTGTGGGAGCAAAACAGCTCCGCAAAGCCATGGTTTCCGGTCGCGCCCGGCAGGTATTTCTGGCAGAAAATGCCGACCCCGCCATCACCGGCCCGATTCTGGAGATGTGCAACAATTTGAGCATCCGATTCACTTGGGTGCCCAGCATGACCGAGCTTGGTCACGCCTGCGGCATCGAGGTCGGAGCAGCGGCGGCAGCAGTCGTCGGTTAATATGGTTCTGACGGGATCTCCCGTGGAATAAATAACCCACCGCAAGGTGAGAACAAAAGAAAGGAGAACATTGATGCCTACTTTTAATCAGCTCGTTAAGAATGGCCGTCAGCAGGTCACTTACAAGTCCACCGCTCCTGCACTGCAGAGAGGTCTGAACACTCTGGATAACAGAGCTACTACTCTGCCGTCTCCCCAGAAGCGTGGTGTTTGCACTGCTGTCCGTACCACCACCCCCAAGAAGCCGAACTCCGCTCTGCGTAAGATCGCCCGTGTGCGTCTGACCAACGGTATGGAAGTTTCCGCTTACATTCCCGGTGTTGGCCATAACCTGCAGGAGCACTCCGTGGTTCTGATCCGTGGCGGTCGTGTCAAGGACCTTCCCGGTGTTCGTTACCACATCATCCGCGGCACTCTGGATACCCAGGGCGTTCAGGGTCGTATGCAGTCCCGCTCCAAGTACGGTGCAAAGCGTCCCAAGGCTGGCAAGAAGTAATTCTTTCCCGTCTCAAAACATTGAATTTTTCCCACGCCCTTTCGCAAGGCAAGGCCTTGCCAGCGTTTTAATATAGATATTAAAACCTCTGG
>JAZNNV010000077.1:0-11232 GCA_045580465.1 Faecousia sp. | reverse complement strand
GTATTGCCCAGCAGGTAGCCTACCATGCAGTAGTCGTACTTTTCGCCGTCTTGTGCTTTGCACAGCGCATCGTAGATCACGCGGTAAGCGGACTTGCCGTAGTAGTCGTCCGCGTTGATGACAGCAAAGGGAGCATCGCCGATCACGTCCTTGGCGCACAGCACCGCGTGGCAGGTACCCCAGGGCTTGGTGCGTCCAGCGGGGACAGTGTAGCCTGCGGGCAGCTTATCAAGCTCCTGATAGGCATAGCGGATCTCCATGGGGCATTTCTCAAGGCGCTTGCCCACGGTCTCCATAAAGTCCTTGCGAATGGCTTCCTTGATGATGATGACGGCGGTTTCAAAGCCGGCTTCGTGGGCATCGAACAGAGAGAAGTCAAGGATCGCTTCGCCCTGACTGCCCACGGGGTCGATCTGCTTCAGACCGCCGTAGCGGCTGCCCATGCCGGCTGCCATCACAACAAGAATCGGTTTCTTTGCCATAATTAGTTCCTCCTGAGAAGTTTATTGTCAATCATGCTAGGGATGAACAATGCTCTCCCGTAAAGGCCCCCTTGTGTAAAGGGGGCTGTCAGCCGCACAGGCTGACTGGGGGATTGTCATGCGATAGTACGTTACAATCCCTCCGTCAAAAATCACAGATTTTTGCCACCTCCCTTTACACAAGGGAGGCTTTTATCAACTCAAAGCACGAGGCGAATGTCCTCTTTTTGCAGCTTGTCCCACGAAAATTCCGCCGCAAGCTCACGGGCGCTGAGCGACTCGTTTTGATCCAGCAAGCCGCAGCTGAAAGCAAGGCTGCCCAGCAGCTGCTCCGGCTTCATGCGGCTGCGCAGCGCGCCCATGTCCAGATCCCGGTCACGCTTGCTCAAGCGCCGTCCGTCCGGCGCCACCAGCAGCGGAATATGACCGTACCGGGGGTGGTCAAAGCCGAACAGCTCCTGCAGGTACATCTGCCGGGGTGCGCTGCCCAGCAAATCCATGCCCCGTACCACTTCCGTCACACCCGCTTCGCCGTCATCCACGGTCACCGCCAGCTGATAGACGTACACGCCATCGGCGCGGCGCACCACAAAATCGCCGCATTCGTCGGTCAGATCCTGAGAAAAAGCGCCCTGACACAGATCGTTCAGGGAATATGTACGCTGAGGCACTTTTACCCGCCATGCGGGAGCGCGACCAAAGGCGGCTTTTTCTGCCTCTGTCAGGTCACGGCACGTGCCGGGGTAGACGTAAGTGCCGTCGGAAAGGTGAGGGGCGTTGACACTGTGCAGCTGGCTGCGGGTGCAGTAGCAGCCGTAGAGCAGACCGAGGTCTGCCAAACGGTCAAAATAGCGGTCGTAGACGGCGCTTCTTTGGCTTTGGGGAGCGGTTTCCAAGTCCCAGTCAAGTCCCAGCCAGCGAAGATCGGAGCGCAGCACCTGCGCAAATTCCTCGCTGGTGCGCTGGGTGTCCAGATCCTCCATCCGCAGCACCCATGCACCGCCCCGGGCTTTCACAGACAGCCACGAGATCAGCGCGGCAAAGACGTTGCCCAGATGCATCCGCCCGGAGGGGGTGGGCGCAAAGCGACCCACGGGGGCGGTCATTCCGTTCGTCATGACAGGAAGGCGGCGATCCAGTAGATCAGAACGCCGAGGATGCCAAGACTCAACACGCTTGCCACGCCCATCAGGATGATCTGCCAGCGATCCTCCGCGGCGGCTTCCGCTTCCCTGCGGGCATGTTCCCGTTCCTCGGCGCGCTTGCGGGCGCGTTCGGCACGATCACTGCCGTAGTCATTGGAGAAATTCCGCACCACGGGAGGGTCAGGGGGCATGATCAGCTTGTCCGGGTCTTCAAAAGCAGGCTCGCCGGGGACTTCGAAAGCGGGAGCATGGACAGGCTCAACGTGACCGTAGCGGTCAGCGGTGTCGTCGTTGTCCTCTGCCATGATGCTGGCGATGAGGGCATCCAGCTCCGCATCGGTAACGTTGGTATTATTTTCCATCGCACCGGGGGTGCGCTTTACATCTTCATTCACGGGGGTCATCTCCTTTGGTAGCACTATTTTACCCCAAAACAGAGGTGATGTAAAGTAAAAAAGCCCTGAACTTCTTGTACAAATACAAATTTTTTATTCAACTTAAAATTTCCTTAACATTTATACACTTTTTTTATTCACAACTTCTGTTTATTATAATGTTAAACGTTTCGATTTCTTCTTTTTCATTTTTTCTCTCCTCTCTTCTGTAAAATCCGCAGCTTCGTGCTGCGGATTTTACTTTTTCGGGAAAGACCCTTGCCTTTTGTATGAAAAAATGATACGATGACAAAAATGAAGCGGAGGTGTCACATGAGAACTGTCGTTGTGACGGGCGGCTCCCGGGGGATCGGTGCAGCTGCGGTGGAGCGCTTTGCGAGGGCAGGCGACCGGGTCTGGTTTTTGTATGAGAAGGAACATGCTGCTGCCGGTGCGGTTGCCCGCAAGACCGGCGCGACAGCTGTCTGCTGCGACGTTGCCAACGGCGAAGCGGTCAGGGCTGCCTTTCGGGTGATCGGAGATGTGGATGTGCTGGTGTGCAATGCAGGCATCTGCGGTGTCAGCGGCTTGATGAGCCAGCTGCCGGAGGAGGACTGGGATCGGATCTTTGACGTGAACGTCAAGGGCATCTACAACTGCATCAACGCGGCAACGCCGTCGTTTCTCAAGAAACAGGCAGGCTCTGTTGTCACCGTGTCCTCCATGTGGGGGCAGGTGGGCGCATCCTGCGAGGCTGCCTATTCTGCCACCAAGGGCGCGGTGATCGCTCTGACCAAGGCACTCGCCAAGGAGCTGGGACCCAGCGGTGTGCGGGTCAACTGCGTGGCACCGGGGGTGATCCTGACGGATATGTGCGCCGGCATCGACCCGGAAATTCTGGAGGAAATGGCGGAGGAAGCCCCCGTCGGACGCAACGGCACGCCGGATGACGTGGCGCAAGCCATCGAATATCTGGCGAACGCCGACTTTGTTACCGGACAAGTTCTGCCTGTCAACGGCGGATATATCATTTAAGGAGGAAAATTATGAAAATTGCGATTGCTTGTGATCACGGCGCGCTGGCGCTGAAAAATACCCTCATCGCCCACCTGACCAAGGGCGGCTTTGAAGTGGTAAACTTCGGAACGGATACCCTCGACAGCTGCGACTATCCTGATTTTGCCGCCCCTGCCGCCAAGGCAGTTGCCGCAGGCGAATGTGAGAAGGGCATCGTCCTCTGTACCACCGGCATCGGTGTTTCCATCACCGCCAACAAGGTCAAGGGCATCCGCTGGGCCCTGCTTTCGGATGAGATGAGCGCCTGCCTGACCCGGGAGCATAACGATACCAACATGATGGCGATCGGAGCAGGTGTGGTCGGCGAGAAGCTGGCACTGGAGATCGTGGATACATGGCTGGGAACAGCTTTTTCCAACGATGCCCGCCATCAGCGCCGCATCGACAAGATGATGGAGTTGGAGAAGTAAAGAATAAGCACCCGCCCTCACAGAGCGGGTGCTTTGCTTTGCGGACGACCAATGGTCGCCCCTACAATGTGAGATGATGTAACTGTAGGGGGCGGCGCCTTCGACGCCCCGCAAAAATGTGCCGCTTTGCGGACGGGCTGTCGTGGGCGCCAGCCCCTACAAGGAGAAACGTGATGCGAAGAGCTGAAAGCTAAAAATTTTTCTAAATGCGAATAATTCCTATTGACAAAACAAACAGAATGTGCTATAGTAATGCCATAAATAAGAACAATTCTTATTTAGACAAAAAACAACACACGCGAAAGCGTATCAAAATGATTTGGAGGATCTTACTATGAAGAAATTTGTTTGCACTGTTTGCGGTTACGTTTACGAAGGCGACGAGCTGCCCGAAGATTACGAGTGCCCCCTCTGCGGCGTCGGTCCCGACCAGTTTGAAGAGGAAGCGTAAGCTTACGGCAAAATGTCGAAAGGAGTATTCCTATGAATGAGAAAATTGCTGCCCTGCTGAATGAGCAGATCAACAAGGAGCTGTACAGCGCCTATCTCTATCTGGATATCGCCAACTACTATGATTCCATCGATCTGGATGGCTACACCAATTATTACATGGTGCAGGCACAAGAGGAGCGTGACCATGCGCTGCTCTTTATGAAGTATATGCAGATCAACGGTCTGAAGGTCACGCTGGAAGCCATCGGCAAGCCTGACAAGACCTTTGACTCGGTGCTGTCTCCGCTGGAGGTCGCCGCCGAGCATGAGCGCTATGTCACTGCCCTGATCAACAACATCTATCATGAAGCCCATCAGGCGAAGGACTACCGCACCATGAAGTTCCTCGACTGGTTCGTGGATGAGCAGATGGAGGAAGAGGACAATGCCGATTCCATGATCAGCCGCTACAAGCTCTTTGGCAATGACCCCAGAGGGCTGTACCTGCTGGATCAGGAATACGCGGCGCGGGTTTACACCGCCCCGTCCCTTGTTCTGTAAAAAAATGCAAAAAGTGACCGCGGAGGGAAACCTCCGCGGTCTTTGTTTTGTCAGATGGAAAGCAGCTCCTTGATCTTGGTGACGGCGTCGGAGAAGGCGGTTTCGCAATCGGGGTACTTGTAGGGATTGTCGAAAGCCTTGCCCACCAGCGCGTTCAGTCCGCCGAAGGTCTGCAGATGCGGCTCGAGGGTGATGAGCGTACCCTCGTGATCGGCGGCGTAGTCCAGCAGGATCTTCTGGATCTGAGCCTCGCCCTTTCCGGGAGGGACGACTGCGCCGGCTGCCAGCGCGTCCTTGATGTGGAAGTAGCGGATGTGGGGCTTGAGCAGCTGGTAGGCATCCCAAGGATCGACCTCCTCCAGCACGAAGTTGCCCATGTCCAGCACGCATTTCAGGTCGCCGCCGAAGATGTTCATCAGCTCCAGACAACGCTCCGGGATGTCGCCGTAGATCTTTGCCTCGTTTTCGTGGCAGAGAACCACACCGGCAGCTTTTGCGATATCGATCATACGACCCAACGCATCAATGACCTGCTGGCGACACTGGGTGACGGGCGTGTCATCTGTGCCGTAGAAGCTGAACATGCGGATGTTGGATGTGCCGAGGATGTTGGCAAACTCGAAAATTTTACGGGCGGATTCCATATGGGCATCCAGATCGCCGTCCAGCCGGATCTTGCCCAAGGGAGAGCCAATGGAGCTGACACCGATGCCGTTATCCCGCAGCTTTTCGGCATAGCCTTTGATCTGCGCAACGGTCATGTCGGCGACGTTGCCGCCGTCCGCGCCCCGCAGCTCGAGCATGTCGAAGCCAAAGCACTTGGCGGCTTCGATCTGACGGTCAAAATCCGTGCTGTATTCATCAGTAAAGGCGGAAAAAACAAATTTCTTCATATTAAACCTCCGGGTAACAGATCAGCTCACGCTGACCGCTGGTGATGGCACGGTCGATGGCATTGAGCACAAAGACGGGGGAGAACAAATCCTCGTAGGAAAGATCCGGCTCCGCGCCCTCCATCAGGTCGGCAAAGGCCTTGAATTCTGAGTAGTACCATTCGCTGCCCTGATTGGCGACGTAACCGCCCTGCGTGCCGTTCTTTGCGAAGCGGGCGGCATAGTATTCGCCGCTTCCCACGGTGTAAAGGCTGCTGACGGTGAAATCCCCGTAATGGAACAGCACGGTGTAGGCATCCTTGGCGGCAGTGACCTGCACCGCATCGGGGTAGCGACCGAATGCCTCCAGCACCATTTCCACCAGATGCTGGGAGTAGAAGTAGAAGCCGCCGTAGGGATTGTCGATACTCAGGGGCGCGCGGACGATGCCGCCGACGGTAGGACCGCCCACCTGCGCGGCACATGCCTGCTTCAGCTGGACGATCTCAAAGGCGTGGCGCAGGCTGGAGCCGCCGGTGACCTTGATGCCCTTTGCTTTCAGCTGGGACAGAAATTCCACCGCATCCGCTTCCGTGCAGGTGATGGGCTTGTCGATGAACATGGGAACGCCGCTGTCTATGTAGGGCTTGGCGTATTCGTAATGATGGTCGCCGTGGCGGGCGGTGATGACGATACCGTCCACCTTGCCCACCGCTTCGTCGAAGCTTGCCATAACGGGGACATCAAATTCGTCGTGCAGCTTCTGCGCGGCGGCAACGTCGTCGCTGTAAACGCCGATGCATTGGATGTGCGCCAGCTCGGGGCGGGTTTTCATGTGCTTCAGAAATGCGTTTGCATGGCTGTTTTCACAGCCGAGAATGACGATTTTCTTCATACTCTTACCTCCTCAGAACTTCACGGGCAGGGGATTCTGGGCGTGGACAGTTTCGATGACGCGGATGACCTCTCTTGCCATGTAGGGGGTGACGGTCATGGGTCTTCCCTCGGTCAGCTTGTAGTAAAGCTGCTCATAGAGAGAGGCTGTGCCGGTATCAAAGGCAGTGCCGTTGAATTTGCCCTCTTCCTCATGCTTGATGAGGGCTTCTCTGCAGTAGACGGGGTTGTGACTGCCGTCGTGGATGTACTCCTCCTGCACCGGCTGCTCGGGGTTCTCACCGGGGACGAGGTAGGTCATTTGATACTCGGTCGGCGTGCACTGGAAGGTGCCGAGGGTACCCTGCAGCTTCAGGTTGTAGGGGCTGTAGGCATCGTTTGCAACCATCTCAATGTCCGCAAAGGGCTTGCCGGGAGCATCGAGGATGATCTTGGAGGAGTCGTCAGCGTCGCCGCTGGACAGAACATTCTCCAGCTTGCTGTAAGCCACACGGATGTTGGGGTCAAAGTCCATCAGACCAAGGGCAATGCCGATGGGGTGCGGACCGGTATTGTAGGTGTTGCCGGCGCACTTTTTCTGCAGGGTCTGCCAGTCCCAGCGGCGGGAGAAGCTGTTGTAGCGCAGCTTAATCTGCTTGATCTCGCCCAGCTTGCCGGATGCCGCCAGCTCCTTGGCAAACAGATAGAAGGGGGCAAGGAAGGTCTGCTGGAAGACTGCCAGCACCAAGCCTTTATCCTGCGCCAGCTTGATCAGCTCGTCGCACTCGTAATGGGTGCGGGCGAAGGGCTTTTCCACCAGCACGTTGAAGCCGTGAAGGAGAAGATCCTTGGTGATGGGGGCGTGCATCTCGGAATAGGTGGCGTTGACCACAAGGTCGATGTCCTCAATGCCATACAGCTCCGTATAGTCCGCGAAAACAGTGCAGCCGGGATGGCGCTCCAGCGCGATCTGACGGCGCTGCTCGCTGGCTTCGACCACGTACTTTACATTATAATATTTGTTGTCGTCGCGCAGAAAGTATCCGCCGTGGATATCTCTGCCGCTTCGACCCTGACCGATGATCGCTACATTCAGCTTTTTCATGATATTGACCTCCTGAATATAAAATAGGTTCTTGTAAAGGGAGAATGACTTTGCTAAAATGAAAATGCGAGGTGAGTGATATGGAATATGCCAACGGCATACGATACAACTATGCTTCTACCGAGGGAAAGCCCGGCGTGCTTGCCCAGCTGCACTGCCACAATCGGTTTGAACTGCTGTACATCACGGGCGGCAGCATGGCGCACGTGGTGGAGGACCGAAAATATCTGGTCAAGAGCGGCGATCTGGTGCTGGTGCGTCCGTCCACCTATCACCATCTGGAACGGCTGTCGGAGCAGCCCTATGTGCGCTATGATATTTTGTTTGACCCGGAGCGCATCGGCATTGATCTGACGAAGCTGCCGGAGGAGATGGAAGTCATCAGTTTGCTGAATAACCCCATCGCCGACGGCTTGTTCCGCAAGCTGAATTATTACCATGAGAATTTAGAGCCGGCAGCCTTTGCGAAGCTCGTGGAGCAAATGCTTTTTGAGCTGTTTCTCAATTTGCAGCTGTTTTCGGATACGACGCACCGGGAAAAGATCTTCCTTTCGCCCATTTTAACACGGGCGCTGGCATATATCAATGAGAATCTGTTTACGATCACAGATGTGGATGAGATCGCCCGGATGCTGTACATTTCGCCGAGCAATCTTTATTATCTGTTTCGCACATCGCTGCACCAAACACCCAAGAAGTATATCACCGAGAAGCGGTTGCTGGCGGCGCAACGGAAAATCTTCGCCGGCAACAGACCGACGGAGGTTTATAAGGAGTGCGGCTTCCGGGATTACACGACCTTTTATCGAAGTTATACGGCTCGATTCGGTCGTCCTCCGTCAGAGGATGGGAAGTAATCTCATTATAATCAACAGAAAACGATAAGTCCATTACATTTTCAATTAAATAGATTGCATTTTCTACAATGATAAACTATTTTTTCTAAATGCGAATAATTCCTATTGACAAATAGGAAAAGTCATGCTATACTCTAGATGTAAATAAGAATTGTTTGCAAATAGAGGTGATGTAATGACAGTATCCACAAAAAATTTCAGAAAGCGAAACGCGATCCTCACGTGCCTGCGTGAGCGTACGGATCACCCCTCAGCGGAGATGATCTTCAACTCCCTGAAGCCGGAGATCCCGGATCTCTCCATCGGAACGGTTTACCGAAACCTGACGATCTTCCGCCAGCAAGGGGTGGCGACCTCTGTGGCGACGGTGGGCGGTGTGGAGCGGTTTGATGGAAACGTGGAACCCCACGTCCACTTTATTTGTAATGAATGCGGCTGTGTCATTGACCTGCATCAAATGCAAACACCTGAAGCCCTCGTTACGGAAGCGGCAAGCTGCGTCGGCGGCAGGGTGGATGCGTGTCAGCTCTCTTTTACGGGCGTTTGTAAAGAATGCCTTGCAAATCAAAAACCCGGCAGCGAAACTGCCTGATTTATTAAAAATAAAATTATAAAACATATTTTGGAGGAAAAATTTATGAAGAAGTTTGTATGCCCCGTTTGCGGTTATGTCCACGAAGCTGAAGTCATGCCCGAAGGCTATGTCTGCCCCGTCTGTAAGGTTTCCGGCTCCAAGTTCAAGGTTCTGGAAGAGGGTAAGCTGGCTGCTGAGCATGAGTACGGCGTCTACGGCAAGACCGTTAAGAATAACCCCGACATCTCCGAGGAAGATAAGAAGTTCATCTTCGAGCAGCTGATGGCGAACTTCAACGGCGAGTGCGCCGAGGTCGGCATGTATCTGTGCATGGCTCGCATCGCACATCGCGAAGGCTATCCCGAGATCGGTCTGTACTGGGAGAAGGCAGCTTACGAAGAGGCAGAGCATGCTTCCAAGTTCGCGGAGCTGCTGGGCGAGGATCTGGAGCCCAACATGAAGGCCACCACCAAGGCAAATCTTGCATGGCGCGTTGACTGCGAGTACGGCGCAACCTCCGGCAAGTTCGATCTGGCTAAGGTCGCAAAGGCAAACGGTCTGGATGCCATCCACGACACCGTCCACGAGATGGCCCGCGACGAGGCCCGCCACGGTCGTGCTCTGGAAGGTCTGCTGAAGCGCTACTTCTAAGAAAAACCAACCAAAAGCAGGTGGGGAACCATCCTCACCTGCTTTTCAAAACTGCATTATTTTGCCCGGAAAGAAGGGACGGCACATGCCCAAGGTGGGAAAATTGAAAGAGCTGTTTATGGTCAGAAATTATCCGAGGACTTTTCTCGTTTATCTGTGTGTGCTTTCGTCAAAGCAAAAGCAGCTGATCGAGCAGGATGTTGCCCGATGGAACGAGATCCATGGGGTGCAGCGCAGCCTGTTCAAATCCCTGAATTGGTATCTGACAGAAAGCAAGCAGTTCCGTAACCTGCTGCAGCATCGCCTGAAGAATCCTTCCCGGTCGCTGTTGGCATGGGTGCATTACGGCTTTGCCCGTATGCTTTGGAGACCGCTGGACAGCCTTTACCTGAACACGCCGGACATCGGCGGCGGTTTGTACATCCAGCATGGATTTTCCACCATCGTCAGCGCAAGCAAGATCGGCAAAAACTGCAGGATTTTCCAGCAGGTGACCATCGGCTGCAAGGGAGAAGACGCGCCGGTGCTTGAGGACAATGTTTCCGTTACCTGCGGCGCCAAGGTCCTGGGCAAGGTGACGATGCATCGCAACAGCATTGCCGCCGCGGGCGCGGTGGTGATCAAGGATGTGCCGGAAAATGCCATCGTCGGCGGTGTTCCCGCCAAGGTGATCGGATATAAGAGTGAAGACAACCTGGATTTTCAGGGCTGAGGTTTCCTCTGCCTTGTTCCCGCAGGCTGGTATAGAATCAGAAAACCACAAAGGCGGGGGCGTTGGCTCCCGTCTGTTTTTATTAAGGAAAGGAAAAGAATATGAAAATTCGTATTGATAAGGAAATCGTTGAATTCACCCCGGAAAATGCTTCCGAGCAGGTAGAGCTGGAGGCGCTGTGGGTCAAGCTGGGTAACTGCATCGGCGACACCAAGAAGCTGCAGCCCATCGGCGTTTACGTTCCCTCTGAAAACAAGACTGCCCGGTTCCACATCGAGGGCTTGAGCGAGCAGGAAAAGGTTCAGACCCCCGAAGTCCGCGCGCCCTATGACACCGATGTCTACTGTGTCACCTGCAACAAGACCGTTCACGTCAAGGCAGGCGAGGTCGTGCCTTCCTGCTGCGGCAGACTGATGGAGCTGCTGGACTGATGGAAAAGGAGCTGAAAAGCGGCTTGATCCCCGTGGTGAAGGCGGAAAAGGAGTGCGACGTCTATTGCCCCATCTGCCGCAAGGTGCTGCACGTGCAGGAGGGTCAGGTCATTCCCCGCTGCTGCGGCAAGACGATGCAGGTGCTGGACTGATTTTTAACTTGCCACCGCAAAAAAACTGTGCTACAATGAGAAAAAAGCACAAGGAGGCTATTTTTATGACAAAACGTGTACTTTCCGCTCTGGTGGCGGTGCTGCTAGTGCTGGGTCTGTTCGCAGGCTGCAACGACAATGGCGCGCTGTCCGCGGAGGATGCCAAGAAGATCGTCTGCGATGACCTGAAGCTGGATGCAAGCAAGGCAAACACCATGGATGTCCACATGACGGAGGTTGATGCTTTGGCTTGCTATGCCGTGTATGTTTCCGTCGGCGATCAGCATTGGGAATATGTGATCAACAGCATCACCGGCGAAATTCTGGAGCGCAACGAGCGCGACAGCGCTCACAGCCATTAAAAAAGCAAAAGGAGCGGATTATTCCGCTCCTTTTTTGTTGTAGAAAATGCTTGCCATCAGCAGGCATGCCCAGCCGAAAAGGCTCAGAACCCATACCTGCGAGCAGATCATGGGGGTGGACACAAGGATAAGTCGGATCGTAGCCATGTCGTTCTGTGAGCC
>JAZNNV010000076.1:0-6946 GCA_045580465.1 Faecousia sp. | reverse complement strand
ATCCTGCATCTACAACAAGTTGACAACAAAGTATTGATTTTCCCTGATGTGATATGATACAATATGACAGAAGGGAAAATCCCCTAAAGTGTTGAGATAACGCAATCTGACACGATATGATAAGTTGAGGAGGCATTTCCCAACGATGAAGCCCTTGGACTAACAAATTGAACACCCTATGACCGTAAAAAGTCATAGGGTGTTTTTGCATATTTTTATTAAACTGACCGACAAATTGGAATTTGTTTCTATCTATTAAATATGTTTCATTTGCCGAGATTAAAATGGTCCGCAATGTGCTTTCCCATCTCGCCCTCAAGGTCCTGCGCATCTGGCCATGCTATTAAGTCTAAATCGTGGTCATCAAGGTAAAGGTAGTACAGCGTGGAGTTGTCTTTATCAATACCAATCATATATGTTCGCTTAGGAAAATAATCTTCTTCTCCTTCAGTTACAACCTTAAAGAAGATTCCTTCGTAACGAAACTCAGGTGCGGCAATAAGGTAATCACCATCGGAGTCTATAACAGGTTCTTCCAAAAACTGATGCGACTCTATGTAAGCGTTGTAGTCTGCCTCGCATTGTTCAAGGCTTTCATATTTTACGATTGCGGTGATAGATTGATAAAAGAAAAATCCGGCATCAACTTTGCCGACAAATCGCACATTCTGCTCATCAAATTCGTTGTACCTTGGGAAATTACTAAAATCGATTCCCATATCATTTGCGCACTGGTTGAAGTCAGCTTCGCTTTCAATCGTATAGTAATTCACAGTCGTTGGAATCCCAATGAGGCATAAAACAAAAGTAAACGGATTACACAGTGCTATGATAACAATTATATTCCCCAATGCAGAAAGCCATTTCCGCTTAATATGCATGTTAAACAAGAGCATCAAAACGAAAACAACAATACAAATGCCAACAACAAGAAGCTCACGGTACGGCGTGTAACTCCCATACAGATAGGGTGTTTCTTCTTTCATTTCAAATCCGCCAATTATCGAAATAAAGGCCAAACACGAAATGAAAGCCAAAGCAAGTCCAATCAATATGACAGCTACGATTTTAATGGGAGAAAGTTTAACTTCTTTCCTGTTCATAGTTACCCTCCTTTGTGATTTCGGTTTGTTGTGCTGGTGCAGTACGAATCTGTTAGATAAAGTCAAGTTTATCGAACTGATAACATTATGCCATAAATCAACAATAATTTCAATGTTTCCTGCAATCTTCATGAGTTATAACGATTCTTATAGAATCTTTATAACTCTTTTTCTTTTATATAAGACTCTTGTTAATCATGATGATTATATAAGCATTATGAGTCTTTATCTTAAACATAGAATATCCTGATGCAATTGTGATTTGCAAAATGGCACGTATTGTGCTATAATCAAGAAAACACAAACGGAGGAAAGAAGCATGGAGTTTTTGCAAGCATATCAATACCTCGACATGATCTGCCGGAATATGCTGGGCAATGACCGCGGTATTGTAGCCTATATTGAGCAGATGCGTGCCATATCGGACGGCGCAGCTGTGGTCGAAGGTTGGCATGAGGATCTGACGTGTCTGCGCGACTGCAATCTCCTCAGAAATAAACTTGCCCACGGTTGGGCGAAAGACGTGGAACCCCAGCGTCTTTCGGAGACTGCCCAGTGGATCGGCGCCTTTGCCGGACGGATCATCAGCGGCACAGACCCCCTTGCTGTCTACAAAAAAAAACAATAAAGGAAGGGCTCTGACCATACCCGGTCAGAGCTTTTTTTGCTGTCTGGCGCAGGAAACACGTTACTCTTTACATTTGGCGAAAAAAGTAGTATAATGGCGAGAAAGAGGTGAGGTCGCAGATGCCATGTAGCAGAACATGTACCTGCGGCGCGGGATCACCGCGGCACGGGATCTGTACAATGACAAGAGCGGCTATACCACGAAAATCTCGTTTGTCACATCCAAGAAAATTTAGGAAAAGGCGAAGTCTGTTTTTTCTGAGCCTTCCGTTTTGAACGATAGAGGAAAAATCAATGTCAATGAAACAAGAAAATCCTGCAAAGCAGAAGACCGAACGCGCGAGCGTCCGCTGGATGCTTCTGTTTTATGATACACTGCTCTATGTGCTTTGCTGGTGGGCAGTTTTTGTGATCCAACCCTCCATGGGGGATAAGATCTCTCTGGGCGCTGCCGGCATCTATTTTGCTGTAGGCTATGTGCTGTTCTTCCTGTGCCGCATGCTCTACAAAGCGTACCGGCAGATCTGGCGTTACGGCGCGATCAGCGCATTCTCAAAAGAGCTGAAGGCAACCGTTCTGGCATCGGTGCTGTATGTTTTGGCGTGCCTTTTTCTGGAGGACCGGAAAATTATGCCGAGAGTGCCGTTTACATCGCTGATCGTGTTCGTCATGGCGTACATGATCCTCAGCGTGGGTGTCAGAGTTCTTTACTACCACATGTTCCTGTATGCCAAGAGCAAAAGACCTTTGGCACGAACGCTGCGGGCGGCAATTGAGATGTTTGCCCGTGTGGACTTTGATTCCCAGACACCCGGCGCGACACTTCCGCTGGTAACCGACCACAAAAAAGAGACGTCGCCGATCAATGAGCTGCAAAGGATCATCGATCATTTTGCGATTCAGGGCAGCGTCACCAAGATCACCCAGATCAACAAGGGCTACATCAACAGAACCTACTATATCGAAACGCTCTCTGAGCGCGGACACGTACACAAGTATACCCTGCAGCGCATCAACACGAATGTTTTCCCGGATGTAGATGCGTTGATGGAGAATTTCCAGTTGACTACAGATCATCTGTACGGCAGACTCCGTCTTCCGGGACGGCATGCCCGGGGCTCTGTCCATAGCCTGCGCTGCACAAAGGACGGTTATCCGTATCTTAGAGATGACAGCGGCTGTTGGCGTATGGTGACCTTCTTCGATGGCGTATATTCTTTGGATATTCCGGATTCGCCTGAGACCTTCTATCATGCGGGTCTCGCTTTCGGCAGCTTTGTTAAGGAAATGTCGGACGTGGAGATATCCAAGGTCAAGGAAGTCATTCCCAACTTCCACAATACTCTCAGCCGCTATCAGGATCTTGAAAAGTCCATTGCCCGGGATGCAAAGGGTCGCGTCAGTCAGGTGATGCCGGAGATCGCGTTTGTGCGTGCACGGGTTGACCGCTACGGCATGATCAGCTCGGCTCTGGAAAAGGGCGAGATCCCCACACGCATTTGCCACAATGATTGCAATCTGAATAATCTTCTGTTCGATGAAAAGACCAATCTGCCCGTGGCGATCATCGATCTGGATACGGTCATGCCTTCTTCGCCCCTTTATGACTTCGGTGACAGCATCCGTATCGGCACAAACACAGCAAGAGATGACGAAAAGGATCTGTCTAAGGTTTCCTGCGATCTGAACCTGTACGAGCAGTACGCCCGGGGTTATCTGGAAGCCTGCGGCGATATGCTGACCCGGAAAGAACTGGAGCTGTTGCCCTATGCAGCTCTGATCATCACCTCAGAGGATGGCATCCGCTTCCTGATGGATCACATTGATGGTGATACCTATTATAACATCTACTATCCCGGTCAGAACCTGGACCGTGCCCGTACGCAGTTGAGGCTGGTGGAGGATATGGAGGCAAAGCTGCCTGAGATCAAGCGCATTTTGAAGCGTATTTACAAGGATTTGGGTCTCAAGGCATGAGATTACAGAGAAATTTGGAGTGTTACCATATGAACAATATCAGGGCCATCATTCCTGCAGCTGGTCAGGGCAAGCGCCTGCGTGCCATCAGCGGCGATCTGCCGAAGGCAATGTTCTGCGTCAACGGAAAGCCGATGCTGGAGCTGGTGATGGAAAATATCAGCTTTGTGCAGCCGCAGGATGTATACGTGGTCGTCGGGTATGGCAAGGAGAAGATTATCGAGCATTTCGGCAATACCTGCCACTATGTGGAGCAGAAGCAGCAGTTGGGTACCGGTCATGCTGTAATGGAATGCGCCCCTGCCTTTGAAGGCTTCGATGGAAGCGTGCTGATCACTTTTGGCGATATGCCGCTGTTTCGCAGAGAGGAAATGCTGAAAATGTGTCTGCAGCATCAGCAAAACGGTGCGGATTGCACGCTGATGACGGCGGAAAATCCGGCGCTCACCATGTGGGCGCGTGTTGTCCGTGATGCAGATGGCAACTTTGAAGCCATTGTTGAAGGCAAGGATTGCACCCCGGAGCAGACCAAGATCCGGGAGCTCTTTTCCGGCGTGATGGTGTTTAACAGCAAGTCGCTGTTTTCCATCCTGCCCCGGATGGGCTGCAATAATGCGCAGCATGAGTATTATGTTACTGAAGTTCCCGAGCTGATGCGTAAGCAAGGAATGAAGGTGGAAACCTACTTCACACCTGACGGGAATGACCTGCGGGGCATCAATACCCCGGAAGATCTGGATGCCTGCGAGCAGATCCTGAAAGAGCGCTGCAAAGCCTGATTGAATGAAATAAAGCAGCCTGCGTATCGTGGATATGCAGGCTGCCTTTTTGCTCGTTGAAATAGGTACTTGCAAAAAGGGCGAAAGTTGCTATAATAGTAAGATACTCGGAAGTATGCGCTTTTGACGGTAGAGAACGATCTACCCGGCGGAAAGGGTGCAAAAAGGATGGAAACAAGGATCACAGCCCGCAAAAACCCCTTCATTCAACAGGTTCGCCGACTGCTCAGCTCGAAGAAGGAGCGGGAGCAGGCGGGATTGTTTGTTGCCGATGGCACAAAGCTTCTGCAGGAGGCTGTGAACCATTTTGAAGGACTCGACACGGTGATTTTATCCGATGGCGTGCAGGTACAGCTGCCGGAAGCTGTGAAACTGGTTCGTGTGCCGGAGGAGATCATGGCGTATATTTCTCCCATGGAAACACCCCAAGGGGCGCTGTTTCTTTGCCGTCTGCCTCAGCCGAAGCCTTTTGTCCCCGTAGCGGGCATGCTTTTGCTGGATGGCATTCAGGATCCGGGCAATCTGGGAACGATCCTCCGTACGGCAGATGCCCTTGATGTGCCGGTGGTGCTTCTGGAGGGCTGTGCTGACCCTTACAGCCATAAAACGGTTCGTGCGTCTATGGGCGCGGTGTTCCGCGTGCAGCCCGTGCAGGCTGACTGGGAGACTGTACGTACCGCTTGTGCGGAAAAGGGGATCACTATTGCGGCGACAGCGCTTTCCAAAAGAGCGCAGGACATCCGCAATGCGCCGGTTTCCGCGATGGCAGTGGCGATCGGAAGTGAAGGTCGCGGTGTGCGATCCGACATATTAGAAAATGCAGGGGCGGAGCTGATCATCCCCATGAACGCTCACTGCGAATCCCTCAATGCAGCGGTGGCAGCGACCATCGTGATGTGGCAGATGAAAAACGGATAAAGACAGAGGTTTTTTGGTATGCTGATACATTGGATATGGCTGGCGACACGTCCTGCGCTGTCGCACCGACAGAAGCTGGCGATGCTTCATGCATTTTCTGATGCGGAGGACGTTTTCTTCGCAGCACGGGACAGCTATCGCAATGTGGAAGGCATTACCCAAGAGGGGATCGAAGCCCTTGCGGATAAGGATTTGACGCAGGCGGAGAAGATTTTGGATGACTGCGTGCGGGAAAATATTCAGATCTGCACCTATACGGATGCGATGTATCCTGCAAGGCTGAAAAATATCAGCGATCCGCCGCTGCTTTTGTATTATCGGGGCAACCTGATGAGCTTGGACACGCATCCCATGATCGCGGTGGTGGGAACACGCAAGGCATCTGCCTACGGCATGACCACCGCCAGCCGGATGGGCTATCAGATCGCCCGCTGCGGCGGCATTCTGGTGTCTGGTTTGGCGGAAGGTATCGACGGCAGCGCCATGAAGGGCGCGCTGACTGCCGGCGGCAGCATCATTGGTGTACTGGGCTGCGGTGTGGATATTGTCTATCCTGCGATGCATCGCTCCCTTTATCGTGATACGGAACGCAACGGCTGCCTGATTTCCGAGTACCCGCCCGGTACACGTCCCTTTTCGTGGAACTTCCCCAGAAGAAACCGCATCATGAGCGGCTTGAGCAACGGCATACTGGTCGTGGAAGCACCCTATCAAAGCGGCTCTTTGATCACTGCCCGTCTTGCACTGGATCAGGGGCGGGATGTGTTCGTTGTGCCGGGAAATATTGACGTAGAGACCTGTCAGGGCAGCAATGCGCTGCTGCGTGACGGCGCGATCGCGGTCAGCTCCGGCTGGGATGTGGTCAGCGAATATGCCCATCTGTATCCCGATAAGGTGCTGCGCGACAGTACCGCGCCCAAGCAGATCATCCCGCAGGAACGGGGAAACGTCCTTCGTGTGGCGCAGAAAACGGCATTTTCCCGGAAAAAGGAAGCATCCGACAAGAAAACCGAAGAAAAACCCGTTGACAATGCCGAAAAGCAGTCTTATAGTAACCGGCAAGAGCTTTTCGATTCCCTTTCCGAGCAGGAGCGGGGATTGCTCGAGCCGCTCAAGCAGGGAGAGGCATCTGTTGATGATCTGATCGCAGCCAGCGGTCTGCCCACCGGCAAGGTGCTGGCAATGCTGACCATGCTGCAGATCCGCGGTGTGGTGCGCCTGCTGCCGGGCAAACGTGTTGCCCTAAAATAATGTGAATGGAGAAACGTAATGGCCAATCTTGTGATCGTGGAGTCGCCTTCCAAGGCTAAGACCATTGGTAAATATCTTGGACCTGAATACACCGTCAAGGCAAGTATGGGTCACCTCAGAGACCTGCCCAAGAGCACCATGGGTGTAGATTTGGAACACGGCTTTACGCCCAAATACCTGCCGGTGGCAGGAAAGGAAGACCTGATTAAGGAACTGAAAAAAGAAGCGGCCCAGGCGGATACTGTGTATCTGGCAACGGACCCTGACCGGGAGGGCGAAGCTATCTCCTGG
>JAZNNV010000075.1:0-2752 GCA_045580465.1 Faecousia sp. | reverse complement strand
ATCATGAGCATGAACACCATGAACACGAGCACCACGAACACCATCATCACGAGCATGATGAGCACTGCACCTGTGGCTGCCACGATCACGAACACGAACATCACCATCATGAACATGAGCACCATCAACACGAGCACCACGAACACCATCATCACGAGCATGATGAGCATTGTACCTGTGGCTGCCACGATCACGACCATGAGCATCATCATGCAGATGAGGTCTTTACCTCATGGGGCGTGGAAACAGCCAAGAAGTTTACCAAGGAGCAGATCGATGAAGCGCCTCACGCACTGGATTCCGGCAAGTACGGCATCGTCCTGCGTGCAAAGGGTATCGTTCCTGCCGCTGACGGTACTTGGATCCATTTTGACATGGTGCCTGAGGAATTCAGCATTCGCTCCGGCGCTGCTGACATCACCGGCAAGCTCTGTGTGATCGGCTCGAAGCTGGATGAGGCCGGCGTTGCGGCTCTGTTTGGGGTGTAAGTATGCAGCAGATCCCGGTTTACGCGTTTACCGGCTTCCTCGATTCCGGCAAAACGAAATTTATTCAGGAGACCCTCGAGGACGAGCGCTTCAATGCAGGCGAGCGAACCCTGCTGTTGGTGTTCGAAGAGGGTGAAGAGGAATTCGATTTCTCGACCTACCCCCACAACAATGTCTACCTGCACGTACTGGATCAGCAGACAGTCACTACCAAGCAGCTGCAGGCTTTGGCAAAGCAACACAAGGCGCAGCGGGTGGTTGCGGAGCTGAACGGCATGCAGCTGGTGGGAGATCTGTACAGCCGCTTCCCCGAGGATTGGGTGGTGGCGCAGGAGGTCATGTTTGCCGATGCCACCACGTTTATGGCATACAATGCCAACATGCGCAATCTGATGATGGACAAGCTGGTGGGCGCGCAGATGGTGGTGTTTAACCGCTTGGAAAACGGCGCGGATACCATGCCCTTCCACAAGGTGGCACGTGCTGCAAACCGACGCATCGATATTCTTTATGACTACACCGACGGCACAACTCAGTTTGATGATGTGGAAGATCCGCTGCCCTTTGACATCAATGCGTCCGTCATTGAACTGAAGGATGAAGATTATGCCCTTTGGTATCGTGATGTGACGGAAGAACCCCAAAAGTATCACGGCA
Organism: Faecousia sp.; assembly: GCA_045580465.1. Taxonomy (GTDB): domain Bacteria; phylum Bacillota; class Clostridia; order Oscillospirales; family Oscillospiraceae; genus Faecousia. Next base: position 1,607 of record JAZNNV010000075.1, on the reverse strand, counting down.
AAACCATTCGCTTCAAGGGTCAGGTCGCCATGCTTCGCCGGGACAAGAACGGCATCTTTGCCCCCGGTCGCTTTGTGATGACCTGCTGTATCGACGACATTCAGTTCTGCGGTGTGCCTTGTAAATATGCAGATGCCGCAAAGCTGGAACCCCGCTCTTGGGTGATGGTCACCGCAAAGATCGCCGCTGAAAAGCACACGCTCTATCAGGGCGAGCTCGGTCCGGTGCTGACTGCGATCTCTGTTGAGCCTGCTGTACCGCCTGTTGAGGATGTTGCAACATTTTAATAAAAAATCCCGCCATGAAAATGGCGGGATTTTTGCTGTAATCAGGGCTTGAAGCTGTCCTTCAGGCTGACAGAGCGGTTGAAGACCAGATGCTCGGGGGTAGAATCCTTGGAGTCGGGGCAGAAGTAGCCCAGACGCATGAACTGATAGGAAGCAGGTGCTTTTGCATCCTTCAGACTGGCTTCCACCTTACAGCCGGTAAGCACCTCCAGAGAGTTGGGGTTCAGGCAGGCGAGGAAGTCCTTGCCGGATGCGTCGGGATCGGGATCGTCAAAGAGGTTGCTGTACTGACGGACTTCTGCATCGTAGCAGTTTTCCGCATCTACCCAGTGGATCGTTGCACCCTTGATCTTGCGTCCGTCGGCGGGATCGCCGCCCTTGGAGTCGGGATCGTAGGTAGCCAGAACCTCTACCACGTTGCCGTTTTCGTCAGTGACGCAGCCGGTGCACTTGATGACATAGGCACCCTTCAGGCGGCACTCAGGTCCATCAGGATAGAGACGCTTGTACTTCGGCACGGGCTCGGCAAGGAAATCGTCTGCTTCGATCCACAGATTGCGGGAGAAGGTGATCTCACGAGTGCCGGCTTCGGGATCGTTGGGATTGTTCTCAACGGCAAAGGTCTCGGACTGACCCTCGGGGTAGTTGGTGATGGTCAGCTTAACGGGCTTCAGCACCGCCATAACACGCTGCGCAGTCTCATTCAGATCCTCACGCAGGCAGTACTCCAAAAATGCGTATTCGATGGTGTTGGGGGATTTGGCGACACCGACACGGTCACAGAAGTTGCGGATCGACGCGGGGGTGTAGCCACGGCGGCGCAGACCGCACAGAGTGGGCATTCTGGGATCGTCCCAGCCGGAAACGTAGCCGTTTTCCACAAGTGCTCTCAGCTTGCGCTTACTCAGGACGGTGTGGTCAATGCCGAGTCTTGCAAACTTGATCTGACGGGGGCGGTGGGGAACAGATACGTTCTCAACGACCCAGTTATACAGCGGTCTGTGGTTTTCAAACTCCAGCGAGCAAAGGGAGTGGGTGATACCCTCCAGCGCATCCTGAATGGGATGGGCGAAGTCATACATGGGATAGATGCACCATTTGTCGCCCTGACGGTGATGGTGCATGTGGCGGATGCGGTAGATGACGGGGTCGCGCATGTTGAAGTTGCCGGAGGCAAGATCGATCTTGGCGCGCAGGGTGTAGCGGTTGTCCTCAAACTCACCGGCACGCATCCGGCGGAACAAATTCAGGCTTTCCTCCATGGGGCGGTCCCGGTAAGTCGGATCGTAGCCATGTCGTTCTGTGAGCCAAGGAGTTGTG
>JAZNNV010000074.1:0-6929 GCA_045580465.1 Faecousia sp. | reverse complement strand
AACCGAAGGGCGATGCACATCATCATTGCTAATTCATGAACAGGAACTTTGACAAATTTCAGCGGAGACAGAAGGGACTCCAAGCCATCGGTCAGGGCGATGGGCGATGTGGTATAGGTCAAAAGGAACGTGCAGGTGATCAGCATCAGGATACGCGCCAGCATGAAAAATGCCCGCACGACACCCTCAAGAGTGATCGTGATCACCCAGAAATGGACGAGAACCGTCTCGCCGGGGGTCATCAAAAGATTCAGGATCGCCGTAAAAACAAGAATAAATACCAGCGGCTTCATGCCCCGCAGGAAAGCCTTTCCGGGTACGCCGGAGATGCCGATAACGGTAAGCAGAAATAAGAGCATGATGCCATAGGAAATAAAGCCGTCCGCCATAAACAGCGCCACGATATACACAACCAGCATCAGCAGCTTTGTACGCGGGTCAAGCCGGTGGATCAGGGAATTTCCCGGGAAATACTGACCGAGTGTAATGTCCTTAAGCATGGATCGCGCCTCCTTTCAAGGCTTCGATCGCCTGCTCGGTGGTATAAACCAGCGGAACATCCATCCCCTGCTCCTGCAGCTGCAGGAAAACCCGGGTAATGGGCGGAATGTCAAGACCCATCTGCAAAAGCTCACGGGCATGGGCAAAGACCTCACCGGGTGTACCGTCCATCGCCAGCTTCGCTCCGTTCATCACAAGAAGTCTGTCCGTCAGGCGGGCTACATCCGCCATGGAATGGCTGACCATCAGGACTGTTGCGTTCTTGGCTTTGCGATAATTGTCGATATTTAGCAGAATGTCCTCCCGACCCGCAGGATCAAGACCAGCCGTGGGTTCATCAAGAATGAGAACCTTCGGCTCCATGGCGATCACGCCGGCAATGGCAACCCGGCGCTTCTGTCCGCCGGACAGATCAAAGGGCGATACCTGAAGCATCTCCTCTGTCAGACCAACAAAGCCGGCAGCCTCACGGACACGGCGGTCGATCTCTTCCTCGCTCAAACGCATGTTTTTTGGGCCAAATGCGATGTCACGGTAGACTGTTTCTTCAAAAAGCTGATATTCAGGGTACTGGAAGACAAGGCCCACCTGAAAGCGCGCCTGTCTTGTGATTTTCTTATCAGACCAGATGTCGACACCATCGAGCAGCACCTTGCCCGATGTCGGCTTGAGCAGACCGTTCATATGCTGCATCAGGGTGGATTTGCCGGAGCCGGTATGACCGATCACGCCGATAAATTCACCTTGCTCAATGCGGATGCTGACATCGTCGAGAGCAGTATGTTCAAAGGGTGTGCCGATGCTGTAAATATGAGTCAGATTCTGTATTTCTAGAACCGGTGCCAATGATGTTCACCTCCGGCGCGTCAGACCTTCAAATGCTCCAAAAGTGTCTGCGCGCATTCCTCGGGGCTTAATCTGTCAAGGGGCAGATCTGCGCCCAGTTTGTTTAATTCATAGCAAAGCTCCACCGTTTCCGGCGCAGCAAGACCAATCCGATGCAAAAGCTCTACCTGCGAGAAAACCTGCTTCGGCGTTCCGTCCGCGGCGATTTTTCCCTTGTGCAGAACAACCACGCGCCCCGCCTGCGCTGCTTCATCCATGTGGTGGGTGATCAGGATCACCGTGATTCCCTTCTCGCGGTTGAGCTGCAGGATGGTGTCCATGACCTCCCGGCGACCTCTGGGATCGAGCATCGCTGTGGGCTCGTCCAAAACAATGCATTTGGGTTCCATGGCGATAATTCCGGCAATCGCAACACGCTGCTTCTGCCCACCGGACAGCAAATGGGGCGCGTGTTCCCGGTATTCATACATTCCAACCTGCTTCAGAGCGTTATCGACTCTTCTGCGGATCTCGGGACTGGCAACGCCGAGATTTTCAGGTCCGAATGCCACATCCTCCTCCACAACATTCGCAACGATCTGGTTGTCGGGATTCTGGAAGACCATGCCGGTCATACGGCGGATGTTGATCAGGTTTTCCTCAGCTGCGGTATCCATACCGAAAACATGTACTGCTCCGCCCACCGGCAGAAGAATTGAATTAAAATGCTTTGCAAGGGTAGACTTGCCGCAGCCGTTGCCACCGAGAACCGCAACAAAGCTCCCCTCCTCAATGGAGAGGTTGAGATCTTCAAATACCGTAACGCCCGGCGCGCCGTCCGTGCCCGGATACGTATAAGCAAGATGCGAAACGTCAATCGCAATGCTCAAAAAGCATTCCTCCTATCAGGGTGTCCATCTACCCGTAGATCCGCAGGGCAGCATAATGCCCGTGGAAGTCACCGGCAAGCCCAACTCGCCGACCTGTGTTTTACCGCCATGCTCAGCGCCAAAGACCACGTCAGCGGCATAGCCGACGGCAGAGGGCGCAAGGCCGGTGGTGTAAGAATTGATGATGACAAACAGCGGGTTATCTGTCAGCAGCTTCGCCGTTTCCAAAAGGAACGGATAAAAGCTGGTCTCCATTTTCCAAATTTCACCGCTGGGACCCCGTCCGTAGCTGGGAGGGTCCATGATGATACCGTCGTAACGGCGACCGCGACGGATCTCACGCTGAATAAACTTGCCGCAATCATCCACGATCCAATGGATGGGCTTGTCCCCTAGGCCGCTGGCTTGGGCATTTTCCTTTGCCCATGCGACCATGCCCTTGGAGGCATCCACGTGGTACACCTCTGCCCCACCGGCGGCAGCAGCCAGGGTTGCGCCGCCGGAATAGGCAAACAGATTCAAAACACGCACGGGTCTTCCGGCAGAGGCGACCTTATCCCGGATAAAGTCCCAGTTGGCAGCCTGTTCCGGGAAAACGCCGGTGTGCTTGAAGTTCATGGGCTTGACGTTAAAGGTGAGATAATCCTTATAATGGATCTGCCAGCGCTCCGGCAAATGATGGTCAGACCAGTGTCCGCCGCCGGTATTGGAGCGCAGATAACGGGCATCGTACCTGCGCCAGCCGGGATGCTCCTTGGGTGTGTTCCAGATCACCTGCGGATCAGGTCGGACAAGAGTAAACTTCCCCCATCGCTCCAGACGCTCTCCGTCAGAGGTGTCAAGAACCTCATAATCTTTCCATTCATCGGATAACCAGATCATAGTGATCTCCTTTACAATAATGATTACGATTCACTTGTTGTCGGATCAGTTTCGGTGGCATCCGTCGGATCCGTCGGATCTGTAGATTCTGTGGGATCTGTGGGTTCCGTCGGCAAGATAACCGGCTTGTGGAGGTGGCAGACGAGATAAGGCAGATCGATGCCTACATTTTTGTTGTCCTCAAAGCCATGGAAGGGCAAATCCTTACCGTTCTTGTCCACAAGATAAATATAATTCTCAGAGCTGTGAGACTTCCACAAGCCTGCCTTGCTGGCAGCGAAGACATCCTTGACCTCAGCTGCGGTCATCTTGACCAACGAGCGTTTGACCGTATTCGGACAGTTGCCGTGGGCTGCGGTCTTGCAGAGCGTGCAATAATCGACTACGACGTGACAGTCGCAGGTTTCTGTGGGTGCATCTTCGGGATAGACCATCGCGGATTCCACCCGATCAATGCCATATTCAGCAGTTCTGACATCCAGCAGACAGTCCCCCGTTGCCAGCTTGCCGCAGTCAAGACAGACGCTGACTTCCACTAGCTTACTGGCGTCATAAAGAGGTTCGGAGGTGCGACCCTTATGCAGCGGCTCCAGAACCTTCCGCCACAGGTGGGCAGCAGGGTTGCCGCCGGGATTCAGGCCGGTGATCGCTTCCGGGATGCGGTAGCCGCACCAAACCGCAGCAGTATACTCACTTGTAAAGCCGCAGAACCAACGGTCGCGGAAGTTGGCGGTACTACCGGTCTTGCCGCAGATGTCGAAATTCATGGTACGGAACTCAGCATCCGTGCCGGTACCGTATTCAACCGCACTGTCAAGGCAGTAGTTGATATAGTTAACGGTCTTCGGGCTGATGATCTGGGTGCCGGTCTGCTCATTATTGAGCATCAGCTGTCCGTCAGAATTGTAAACCAGCGTAAAGGTACGGGCATTGCGGTAAATACCCATATTTGCAAAGGTCGCGTAGGCATTACACATATCACGGACTGTGATGCCAATGGTCGGTGCGCCCATGCCGAGAGGTGCCCAGCCAACGTCCGAGAAAACCTTGCCGGCAGAGTTGGTGTAGGACTTCACAAGGGTGGAAAGACCAAAGCGGTCCTTCGCAAAGTTAAAGCTGTACTCCAGACCCATAATATCAAGACTGTTGACCGCAACGGCGTTGACAGAGTTTGTGATGCCCTGCAGTACCGTACGGCTCAGCTGATATTCACGGTTATCATTTCTGGGGAACGGAATCTGGGTCTTCGTCGCCGCATTGGGGTCCTGCTTGGGGTCGTCCGTATAGTAAAGCGGCATATCCTTCACAACGGATGCAGGGGTCAGCGCACCAAGCTCAAAAGCGGGCGCGTAAACAGTCAGTGGCTTCAGGGAAGAGCCGGGCTGCAGCTTTGCATCGGTTGCGCAGCTGTACGCGTCATGATCCACCTTCTCGCCCACGCCGCCAGCCATGGCAACGATATCGCCAGTCTTGTTGTCGATGACAACGATGCCGGAATCCAGCTGCTGCAGGCTGTTGGTATCAGGGATCTGACTCAGGTCCGTATAGATCTTGTCCACTTGATTCTGAACCCGCATGTCAAGGGTCGTGTAGATGTGCAGACCGCTCTGACAGACAAGACGCTTATAGTCAGAACGCAACGCTTCACCGGCATCACCTGAGGTATTCCAGTCATAGCCTGCGCGCTCACAAAGCGCTTTTGCGACCTCTTCAAGGACAACGTCAACAAACCAAGAGTAGACCTCCTGGGTCGCATCGCTGCCGATGGCAACGACCTGATTGCACTGAGGACAGATATGGCGGTCATCTTCAGTCGTGATATAAGTGCCGATTTTGCCCCGATAATCGCAGGCTTCGTTGGGACATTTGGCATACTTGTCTTCTTCGTCAAGGCCGCGCTTGAGGACGATGTTTTCACTGTCCTTCAATGCCTGCGCATATTCTTCATCTGTCAGCCAGCCGTACTCGCGCATCATATAGAGGGTATCCTCACGGCGGCGTTTGTTGCGTTCCATGCCGTTGAGCTGCTCCCCTTTATAATTGTCAAGGGTTTCACGATACGGGTTAAACAGCGAAGGGTTATTGGTGATACTGATCAGCGCAGCACACTCCGCTGCGTTCAGGTCCTCCAGTTCCTTGCCGAAGTATTCTGCTGCGGCGGGCTTGATGCCCTGACAGCGGTTGCCAAGATAGATCTTGTTCAGATACCATTCGATGATGAACTCTTTATCATAGCGCTTTTCAAACTCCGTGGCACGGAAGATCTCCTGAACCTTACGCTGAACGGTAACGTCGTCCGCCTTCTCATCATACTCCAGCATCAGATTCTTGATCAGCTGCTGTGTGATGGACGAGCCGCCGAACTCACGGGCGCCGCCGATGAACATATTGACACATGCCTTGATGGTGGGGATCCAGTCGACACCCTGGTGCTCAAAGAAACGGTGATCTTCGATCGCAACTGCAGCATAAACCAGCGCTTCGGGAATTTGGTCGTAGGACACCCAATCCGAGTCAATATCTGCATGCAGTCGCTGCAGGACCTGAATCTCGCCGTCTGCATCAATATAATACATGAAGGAATTGCCCGTCTGGTCAAAGTCCTCCATCACCAGCTCGGAATTCGGAAGGACATCCGTCTCCAGATAATCCGCCAGAATACCGATGAATGCAAACAGACAAATGGCAGTGATACCCAGCACCGTTGCCAGCGATGCAAGAATGATCTTAATAACAGAATAGACCGCAACCCAACTGCCATGGACCATCTGCAGAGCAGAACCGGGCTTCCATGACTGTCTGGTCACCTTTCTGACGTTTTCATTTCGTTCCTGAGACATTGTGAAACCTCCTAAAACTGCGGTGTGAATGTTTAGCGCTATACGCAGTCTGCGTCATTGCATAGGTTTAGTTGTATAATTATAGCATACCCCAATCAAAAACGAAAGACCCAATTTGTTAATAATCTGAAAAAATCCTGATATACTAGAACTGAAAAGAGGTAATGAAAGATGAAACTTAAGAAAATGATCGCCTCTATCCTGCTGTTTGGCTTTCTTCTTGGTGTATATGAGGGCAACGTAGCAGTGTGGATGGATGGCAAAAAAGAACCGTTGCGTGTCTTCCCTTACAGCGTAACGCTGCTGCCAAAGCAGGATCAGAAGCGTCTTGAAAAGGGTCTTCATTTTAATTCTATTGGAGAACTCAAGAATTTTATCGAAGCGTATCTGTCCGGGCGGTAAACATCCTGTACGCAGCTGCATAATATATAATGTATTGAATAGAGCACTTGATTTTCTTCCTTTCATGCATTAAAATAGAGTCAGAGCAGCTGAAGGAGGATTATCAATGGACGATTTCTATGGCTCTGATTTTCTGACCATCGTCGATGAGGACGGAACGGAATACGAGCTTGAGGTACTCGGTACCTTTGAATACAACGGTGCTGTGTACTATGCGGTTATTCCTGCGGATCACGACGAGGACGTTCTTGTTCATCTCGAGATCAGCATTCTCAAATCCGTTGAGGAGGACGGCGAGAGCATCCTCTGTGTGGTTGATGACGAACAGGAGCTTCAGGCTGTCAACGACCTGATGATGGACGCCCTTTACAGCGACGAGGATACCGACGAATAATCATTTTCCTGCTTGGTGCGTGATGTGTTCTTTTGGACCCACATTTTATTCTTGGGATGTTAGTTTCTTTGCCGGATTGCAGACCTCCCGCCTGCGCTTTGACGTACGGTGGACGTTGGGAGCAGCTAAGGCACAGAGCGGCGACCCACCTGCCGATTCGTGCAGGTCATAAATGAATGCACACGGCCAAAGCGG
>JAZNNV010000073.1:0-9091 GCA_045580465.1 Faecousia sp. | reverse complement strand
GGAATTTTTATGAATAACGCAAAAGTCAAACGTATGGCAGCCATCGGCTTGCTGATGGCATTGGTGGTCGTGATGCAGTTCGTCAGCGGACTGATCCCGTCGGTCAGCGGCTTCTCCATCTCGCTGGTGCTCATCCCCGTTGTGTTGGGCGCGGCGCTGTATGGACCTTATGCCGGTGCGATTTTGGGCGCGACCTTCGGCGTGGTCGTGTTCATCAACTGCGTGACCGGCGCTGACATGGGCGGTGCGATGGTATTTCAGGCAAATCCTGTGCTGTGCTTTATCGTCGTCATCGCCAAGGGCGCACTTGCCGGTCTTGCATCGGGGGCTGTTTTCAAGCTTTTGAAGGATAAGAATACTTACCTTGCCATGCTGTGCGCAGCGATCGTTTGCCCGGTTGTGAACACCGGCGTGTTTGTTGCATGTATGTTTGCCTTCTTCATCGATGTGCTGAATGCATGGGCTGAAGGCGGTGACGTGATTGGCTATGTGCTGACGGTTCTGGTGCTTGCGAATTTTGTGCCGGAGTTGATCATCAACGTGGTTTTCAGCCCTGCGTCCGCAAGAATTGAGAAGATCGTCACGAAAAAATAAGGAAAGCAGTGATCACTTTTGGATTTTTTGGTTGAATTGATCATAGAGCTTCTGTTTGAGGTTCCCATCGAAGCGGCAATGGAGAGCAGAAGACTCAAAACCGGCGTGAAGACGGCGATCTTCTGTGTCCTTGGCGGCGCGATCACGCTGTTCATTGCTGTGCTGACCATTCAAAAGTGGATCGCTAACGACGATTTTACCGGCACCTTTTTCATGACCTTGATCACGGCTTCGATGCTCTTTGGCGTGATTTTTGGGGCAATTCGCGGGCATAAACACAAATGGAAAACGAAATAGCCTTTGCCGGCAGCCATTTTGGCTGCCCGCTTTTAATTTTGTCATGACCGGGACAAACCTCGCATAGGCTTTTGCAGGAGTGATGCAAATGAATTGTGCATGGGAAGCTTTTCTGATGCTTCTGCCACAAAGAATGCGGCGTGACGTTGACAGGCTTGGTCGCACCACATTGGAAGAGGTCAGACTACGGGACGGAAAGACGGTTGAATTGATTGCAGGCGGCAGGTCGATGGTGATGGCTCATACTGCAACGCAGGAGGATCTGAAGTTTGTTGTTAACACAGCAAGCCGTTATTCCCCTTGGGCAGCATCCACGATCGCACGGGGCTACCTGACTGCCAAGGGAGGACACAGAATCGGTCTTTGTGGCGACTGCGTTGTTCAAAATGGTGAGGTCACAGGAATCAGAACGGTACAGTCCTTGTGCATCCGTGTGGCGCGATCCTTCGAGGGAGTGGGGAAATTTGCACCCCATAGAGGCTCGCTTCTCATTCTTGGACCGCCGGGCTGCGGCAAAACGACGCTTTTACGTGATCTTATCCGCCTTCGTTCTGAAGCGGGACAAGCTGTTTCTGTGATTGATGAGCGTGGGGAGCTGTTTCCGATTGGAGCGGACTTTCAATGCGGTCTGCGAACGGATGTGTTGACCGGCTGCAGCAAGTCGCAGGGACTTGATATGGCGGTGAAAACCATGCGACCCCAGTGTGTGGCGGTGGATGAGATTACCTCCCGGGAGGATGCTGAGGCGCTTCTGAACGCAGGTTGGTGCGGTGTTGAACTGCTTGCAACCGCACACGCAAGCGATCATCATGATTTATACCGCCGCAGTATTTATCTGCCGCTTGTCAGGAGCGGCTTGTTTGAGGAGGTTCTTGTCCTTCGCCGGGACAAATCATGGTTTCTGGAAAGGATCAAGCCATGTCTTTGAAAATCATCGGTGCGCTGCTGATCATCGGCTGCTGCGGCGGGTTCGGGATCCTGCTCGCACATAATCACAGACGGGAAGTGAAGCTTCTGTATGAGTTGCTGCACCTGTTTGATTTCATGACTTCGGAGCTGGAATATCGTTTGACCCCGCTGCCGGAGCTGTGTCGTTTGTGTGCAAGGGAGCTTTCACAGCCGCTTCGTTGCGTTTTTGAAACGATCACGCAGCATCTTGAGCTACAAACCGCATCAGATGTTGCGGAAGCGATGGCTTTCGTTTTGGGTGAGGACAAGCTTTTGCCTGTTACGGTAGCGGAACAGCTTCGCGTGTTGGGACAGACACTGGGCAGATTTGATTTGGATGGGCAGCTGCGGGGATTACGGCGTTGTATCGAAAACTGCCGCCATCAGCTGGATGAATTTGAACACAATCAGCAGCAGCGCCTTCGCACCTATCAGACACTGGGCTTTTGCGCAGGCGCGGCGCTGGCAATTATACTGTTTTAACCTATGGATATTGATTTGATTTTTAAGATTGCCGCCATCGGTATCATTGTTTCCATCCTCAACCAGGTGCTTTCCCGCTCCGGGCGGGAGGAGCAGGCGACGATGACCACGATAGCGGGCTTGGTTGTTGTCTTGATGATGATCGCGCAGAAAATATCAGATTTGTTCGATCTTGTTAAGACACTTTTTGACCTCTGATGGGGCGCTTTTTGCAAGCCGCTGCAGGAATTATGGTAGCGGTCATATTGGGAATCATTGTTTCAAAGCAAAATAAGGACATTTCGTTGCTGCTCAGCATTGGGGCATGCTGCATGGCGCTGGCGGTTTTGTCTTGGTATCTGGATCCGATTCTGGACCTGATCGCAAGATTGGAGCAGATCGGTTTTTTGCAGCAGGAATGGATCTCGGTCATTCTGAAGGCAATCGGTATCGGACTGCTCGTGGAGATCGGATCACTCATTTGCGTCGATGCCGGGAATGCCGCGCTGGGAAAAACATTGCAGATCATTGGAACAGTAGTGATCCTCTGGCTGGCAGTGCCGCTGATGACGCAGCTTTTGGATTTGCTGGAACGGGTACTGGGGGAAGTATGAGAAGGCTGATTTTACTGATGCTTTTGATTGTTGCGCTTGTCATTCCCGTATGCGCGACGGAATATACAGCCCCTACTGCACCGCCGGAGGTGCGTCCCCTGATGCCCCCACAGAGCGAGACCTTCGGTCAGGGGCTTTGGACGGTAATCAAATCGGCGGTTTCTCTGCTCCGTCCTGACCTTACAGCAGCCGCGAGAACTTGTCTATCTATCGTTGCCGTGGTTCTTTTGACGTCCATTCTGAACAGCTTTTCCGGGAATATGAAGACGGTCACGGGCTTTGTTTGTCCGCTTGCGCTTTCCGCAGTTTTACTCGGACAGACAAGCTCCCTCATCAAGCTTGGTATCGAAACAGTTCAGCAGCTGAGCGAGTACGCAAAGCTGTTACTTCCCGTCATGACCGGTGCGCTGGCAACACAAGGGGGTACGACGGGCGCTGCCGCTCTGTATGGCGGCACAATGCTCTTTAATGCTGTTCTGGTTGTGTTGATCGGCAATGTGCTTGTTCCGATGCTCTACATCTTTCTTGCATTGTCGATCGGCAATTGCGCTCTTGGGGAACAGCTGCTGAAGAAGCTGCGTGATTTCTCAAAATGGCTGATGACGTGGGTGCTGAAGATCATTCTTTATGTGTTTACCGGCTATATGAGCATCACGGGAGTCATCAGCGGTGCGGCGGATGCTGCGGCAGTGAAAGCACTCAAGCTATCGATCTCAGGCATGGTGCCGGTTGTCGGCGGGATCCTCTCGGATGCCGCGGAGAGTGTTGTGCTGGGCGCGGGCGTTATGAAGAGCGCAGCCGGTGCCTATGGACTGACGGCACTTTTGGCGATTTTTATTTCTCCGTTTCTGCAGATCGGCGCGCATTATTTGATTTTGAAGGTCACGGCAACCGTTTGCGGTGCTTTTGATGTCAAAGCGGCATCGGAGCTGATCGAGGATTTTTCCGGCGCAATGGGGCTTCTGCTGGGGATGACGGGGACAGTTTGCATTATGCTGATGATCAGCATGATCTGTTTTTTGAAAGGGATGGGATAATCTTGTCTGTGCGCGAATACCTTGTTGGTGTGACCGGGGCAGCGATGCTCTGCGGAATTGTCAAGGTGTTGATGCCGGGGAAGGGGACTGTTGCGGCTGTGATCAAGGCGCTGACTGGGGTGCTGATGCTCTTATCGGTTGCAAGACCCTTGGTGGTGACCTCCTTTGACAGCATTCGCGATTGGACGCAGGATCTTTCCTTTGACGCACAAACCATTGTATCGAATGCAGAAAACACAGCAAATCAGGAAATTCGTACACGCATAAAGGAGAATTGTGAAGCATACATTCTTGCGAAGGCAAGTGAATACGGCGCCTGTGTTGAAGTGACGGTTACACTGGCGGAAGCAACACCGATGAGACCTGTTTCTGTGACCATCTCAGGCGCAATTTCGCCTTATGCGAAGCAGACTTTATCAAAGATGCTCACGCAGGAGTTTGGGATCAGCGAGGAGGAGCAGAAATGGACCGCTTAGCGCTACAAAAGAAATTGGGCACATGGATCGGAAAGTACCGATATGTATTGCTGATTCTCCTGATTGGAGTAACATTGATGCTGCTGCCGGATCTCAGTACGAAAAAGAATTCGGATCAAAATGTCCAGCTGCAAACGGAAACGACCACGACGCTGGCGCAGCAGCTTGAAGCCATCTTGTCACAAGTAAAAGGGGCGGGGAAGGTGTCTGTGATGCTGACGGTCAGTCAGGGAGAAAAAATAATCTATCAGACAGATGCTTCCGGCGGCACATCCGATTCCGGGCGGTATGACACGGTGATCATTACGGATGCCGACCGCGCGCAGCAGGGATTGATCCAACAAATCAATCCACCCGCTTATCAGGGAGCATTGATCGTCTGTCAGGGGGCAGACAGTCCCGCAGTGCGGCTTGCCATTATCGAAGCAGTCGGAAAAGTGACGGGATTGGACAGTAGCCGTATTTCAATTTTGAAAATGAAATGAATTGGGAGGCATTTTTGATGAAAAACTGGAAGAAGAACTTATTGGCAGCCAGCGTGCTTCTGGTGGTATGCGCCGGAATTTACATGAACTGGACATACACAAATGCGCAGCAGGTGGGCGACTTTACAGACACTTTGAATTCCGATACCGTCATGTCTGAGGATGGCTTGATCCTCGATACCAACACGGATGTAAACGAGGACAATACGCTTGTCAATTATTTCGCGGCAGTACGTCTTTCCCGTCAGGAAGCACGGGACAGCGCGGTGAACCTGCTGCAGGAAGCAATGGCATATGGCAGTGAGAGCGATCAGGAGCAGTCGAAAAAGCAGCTGGAGCAGATTGTCCAGACGGCGCTGTGCGAGGCACAGATCGAGAGCCTGATCATTGCGAAGGGCTATGCTGATTGTGTCGCGTATATGTCCGACGAGGGGATCTCTGTGGCAGTTGCATCGCCGGAGGGCGGCATGCAAACCTCCGATATTGCTGTGATCGCGGATATTGTGATCACCCAGTCCGGCTATTCCATGGAGCAGATCCGGGTGGTTCAGGTGTAAAATAGGAGGGCTGTTGCGCTTTGCAGCAGCCCTTTGTGCGTTGCATCAAAAAACTCTCTCAAAGATTTGTTGACTACGGGCGTATTTTTTGGTATACTAATGAAAAGTATTATGCCGTAGTGGGCGTATATCAATAGGAGGATAAAATTATGGCTGAGAACAAGCAGTATATTACGCATATTCAGGATAACGGAACCATCATGGTATCCGAAGATGTCATTGCCACCATCGTTGCCCATGCAATTAAGGAAGTGGAGGGCGTTGTGGGTCTGAGCACCAAGGCTGTTGCTGAACTGGCGGATCTGATCGGCAAGAAGAACTGGGGCAAGGGCATGAAGATCACCGTTAACGAGGATAATTCCGTCGTCATCGATTGCGACATCGTCATCGTCTACGGTCAGAGTGTCGTTGCCGTCGCTGAAGCTGTCCAGCAGGCTGTGATCAGCGCCGTGGAGTCCACTGCAGGTGTTCCGTCCGTTGCCGTCAATGTCAACGTTTGCGGTATCATGCGCCAGTAAGGGGGCAATATGACAAGAGGAAATGCCAGAGAACTGGCAGTACATCTGATCTACTCCCAGTCTTTTACAGAGGAAGAGCCTGATCTTGTTGTTGCGACCCGTCTAGAACGGGAGTATTACAAGAACCTTTCCGCGGAAAATGACGTCTATGAGGATCATCCCGATCCCACGCAGCGCGCTTATATCGACAGCGTTGTCAGCGGTGTTGCCAACCGCCGTGACGATCTGAACGCGGAAATTCAGAAGTTTTCCATCGGCTGGGATGTTTCCCGTATTTCCCGCCTTGCCCGTACGGTGATGCAGCTGGCGATCTTCGAGACACTTTATGTGGACGATGTCCCTGCCGGAGTTGCGGTTTCTGAGGCGGTGCGCATCGTCAAGAAGTACGACGGCGATGATACCGGCGCATTTGTCAACGGCATTCTCGGTTCGTTCGTCCGCAGCCTTCAGGCTGAAAAAGCATGATGCATACGATTGGTCTTGACACCAGTAATTACACCACCTCTATTGCTTGTTTTGATGGCGAGAGTGGTCTGAATATCTCGCAGCTGTTGCCTGTAAAGCAGGGGCAGCTGGGTCTGCGTCAGTCGGACGCAGTCTTTGCACACACGAAAAGCCTGCCGGAGCTATCCGGCAGGCTGTTTTCCCATGTTCAGCCGGAAGCAATCAAGGCGATCGGCGTGTCTACCCGCCCCCGTGCGGTAGAGGGCAGCTATATGCCCTGCTTCATGGTTGGCTACAGCCACGCAAAGCTTCTGTCCGATGTATTGGGTGTTCCTTTGATCGAAGTTTCCCATCAGCAGGGGCACGTTGCCGCATCTCTTTGGAGCGCAGGGCGGCTGGATTTGATGGACAAGCCCCACCTTGCATGGCATCTTTCCGGCGGCACGACAGAGCTGCTGTTGGTTGAGCCGGAAGGGAAGAACGTGCGCTGTACCCGCATCGGTGGTACAAGCGACATTTCTGCCGGTCAGCTGATCGACAGAACCGGCGTGATGCTGGAGCTGCCATTTCCCGCGGGAAGGCATTTGGATGCGCTGAGCGCAACAGCTGTTTCCACAGAGGTGTTCAAGGTACGCTGCGCGGATATGGAATTTTCTCTTTCGGGTGTGCAAAATAAGGTCGAGCAGTTCTATGCAAAGCATCAGGATGCTGCCGAAACTGCCGGCTATGCCCTGCGCTGCGTGGCGCAGGTGGTTTATGCCGCAACGGAGCAGGCACGTAAGAACTACCCCGGTCTTGAGGTGGTTTTCTCCGGCGGCGTTGCCTCCAATTCCATGCTCAGAAGCCGTATGCAGCCCTTTGCGCCGGTTTTCTCTGAGCCAAAGTATTCCACAGACAATGCCATGGGCGTCGCCGTGCTGGCGCACAGAATGGCGGAGGAATGATATGGAACAGAAAATTCTTTCCATCACACAAATCAATGAATATATCCGCGCGAAAATGGATGCCGATCCGCTGCTTTCCGGCGTTGCGGTACGCGGCGAGATCAGCAACTACAAGCTCTATCCTTCGGGTCACCACTATTTCACCCTGAAGGACGAGGGCGGTGCGCTGAAATGCGTGATGTTCAAGGGCAATGCCATGCGCCTGCGTTTTCGTCCCGACAATGGCATGAAGGTCATCGCCATGGGTAAGATCTCGGTCTTCCCCCGGGATGGTGCATACCAGCTGTATTGCTCCAACCTGACGGTTGACGGCATCGGCGATCTGCATGTTGCTTTTGAACAGCTGAAAGCACAGCTTGGGGAAGAGGGTCTATTCGACCCTGCGCATAAGAAGCCGCTTCCCAAGTATCCCGGCGTGATCGGTATCATCACCAGCTCTGCCGGTGCAGCGGTTCACGACATGCTGCGAATTCTGCGCAAGCGGTATCCCTTGACGCAGGTGCGGTTGTTCCCGGTGCGTGTTCAGGGCGTGGAAGCACCCCCTGAGATCGTCGGCGCGATCCGCTATGCCAACCGCCACAAGCTGGCTGACCTGTTGATCGTGGGTCGTGGCGGCGGCTCGATCGAGGACTTGTGGGCATTTAATGACGAACGGGTCGCCCGTGCCATCTATGATTCCCAGATCCCGGTGATCTCCGCTGTCGGACATGAGCCGGATGTGACCATTTCCGACTTTGTTGCGGACCTGCGGGCGGCAACGCCCTCCAATGGTGCGGAGCTGGGCGTGCCGGATCAGGATGCGCTGCGGCAGGTGCTTGATTCCCACACGCAGAGCATGAGCCTTGCTCTGAGCCGCCAGATCAAGGCAGGACGGCTGCATTTGCATGCGCTGTCGCAGAGTCCCGCTCTGAAAAGTCCCACCGCATACCTGCACCAGCGCCGCCAGGCGCTGCAGCTGCTGCAAAACCGTCTGGTGTCTGCCCAAACCCAGACCATCGAGCGCAAGAAACGCCGCTTTGTGGAGCAGACCGCGAAGCTGGATGCCATGAGTCCTTTGAAGGTTCTGACCCGCGGCTATGCTATGGCGCAGACTGCCGACGGCAAGGTTTTGAAAAGTGTTTCGCAGGTGGATTCCGGCGAAACCATCAACGTATCTCTCTCGGACGGCGCGCTGCGCACCACGGTCACAGAGAAAAAGGAGAATGGACATGAATGAGAAAAATATGACCTTTGAAAAGTCTATGGAGCGGCTGGAGCAGATCGTCCGCGCCATGGAGCGGGGCGATGTACCGCTGGATGAATCCTTGAAGCTGTTTACGGAAGGAACAGAGCTTGTGCGCTCCTGCGGCAAGCTCCTTGACGATGCCGAGCTTCAGGTGCAGAAGGTGGTCAAGGGTGCCGACGGCAACCCTACCTATGAGGAATTTGCCGATGAAGGTTGATCTGATCACCGAGCAGTATCGCTCGTTTATCGATGAGTATCTTGCAGCATGGATGCAGAAATTTGACGAAGAACCGCAGAAGCTCCTCTATGATGCCATGTCCTACAGCATGCTCGGGGGTGGCAAGCGGCTGCGTCCCATCATGACGCTGGAATTTTGCCGCCTTTGCTGCGGCGATTGGAAGCGGGCGCTGCCTTTTGCTGCTGCGGTGGAAATGATCCAAACCTACAGCTTGATCCACGATGATCTGCCTGCTATGGATAACGATGATTA
>JAZNNV010000072.1:0-4450 GCA_045580465.1 Faecousia sp. | reverse complement strand
CTGTTCCCCGGCAGCCGCCGTTTGATGGTGCTGGCGGATGTGGTCGAGGAGATCAAGACCATGTGCGACTGCGGCGCGAAGGCGACGGTCAACGCCCGTATTTCCGACGGCTACATCGTCACCGGGGGCGCGCAGGTGGTGCTGGGCGGCAACGACAGCTACATCGCCATGTGTCACCGCTGCTACATCAACGGCATCCGGGAGCATAAGAAGATCAAACTGCACGGACAAAACTAATTCATAATTATAAATTACAAATGATAAATTGTCTGATAGATGCACCATTTGTAATTTGTAACTTGTAATTTGTAATTTCAAAGGAGATATTTACCATGGAACTGAAAGATATTCTGGCAAAATGCGACCATACCCTGCTGGGTCAGGCATCCACTTGGGAGGAGATCCGCGCCATCTGTGACGACGGCATGAAGTACAGCACCGCATCGGTGTGCATCCCCGCTTCCTTTGTCAAGCAGGCGAAGGAATATGTGGGCAACAAACTGGCGATCTGCACCGTCATCGGCTTCCCCAACGGCTACGCCACCACCGCTTCCAAGTGCTTTATGGCAACCGATGCCGTGGACAACGGCGCGGACGAAGTGGACATGGTCATCAACATCGGCTGGGCAAAGGAAGGCAAGTGGGCGGAGATCACCGCAGAGATCGCTGCCATCAAGGCTGCCTGCAAGGGCAAGCTCCTGAAGGTCATCATCGAGACCTGCCTGCTGACCGACGAGGAGAAGATCGCGCTGTGCAAGTGCGTTTCTGATTCCGGCGCGGACTACATCAAGACCTCCACCGGCTTTTCCAAGGCAGGTGCGACCTTTGCGGATGTGGAGCTGTTTGCAAAGCACGTTGCGCCCCACGTCAAGATCAAGGCAGCCGGCGGCATCTCCAGCCTGGAGGATGCAGAGAAGTTTATTGAGCTGGGCGCATCCAGACTGGGCACCAGCCGCATCGTCAAGATCGCAAAGGGTCTTGCCAACGACGGCACTTATTAATTCATAATTACAAATGATAAATTACAAATTGCGGAGGCTTGAATGTGAAGGAAAACACTGTGATGAATAAAAGCCTTGCATTTTCAGTACGAATCGTAAACCTGAACAAGTACTTGACAGAGCAAAAGAAAGAATTTGTAATGTCTAAGCAGATATGCAAAAGCGGAACCAGTATCGGCGCAAATATAGCAGAAGCCCAAAGAGCGCAAAGCACGGCGGATTTTGTGTCGAAAATGAAAATTGCGTTAAAGGAAGCAAATGAGACGCAATATTGGCTGCAATTACTTTTTGAAACGAAATATCTTACGCAACAGGAGTTCGATAGTATCCACAACGATTTGGTGGAAATTCTGAAAATTCTAACCGCAATTTGTAAGCACTATCCTCAAACCAACCAATAAATTTATAATTTGTAACTTGTAATTTGTAATTCACCAAAGGAGAATCATTATGTCCAACTTCGCTACGACTCCCCATATTAATGTGAAAGATGAGATCGGTTTCGGCAAGACTGTTCTGATGCCCGGCGATCCGCTGCGTGCAAAATTCATTGCCGAGAATTTCCTCGAGAACCCCGTTCTTGTGAACAACGTCCGGGGCGTGCAGGGTCACACCGGCTACTACAAGGGCGTGAAGGTGTCTGTGATGGCATCCGGCATGGGTATGCCCGCCATCGGCATCTACTCCCATGAGCTGTACAATTTCTTTGGCGTGGAGAACATCATCCGCGTCGGTTCTGCCGGCTCTATTCAGGAGCACATCAAGCTGTACGATCTGGTCATCGCACAGGGTGCCTGCACCGACTCCAATTTTGCCCATCAGTTCCACTTCCCCGGCACCTTTGCGCCCATTGCAGACTTTGAACTGCTGAGCGCTGCTGTGGAGGCTGCCAAGCAGAACGGCGCGACCTATCATGTGGGCAACGTCAACTCTTCCGACGTTTTCTACGGGGACCATGCTGAAGTGCCTGCTGGTCTGGATACCCTCTACAATCAGAAGAAGATGGGCGTTATGGCACTGGAAATGGAAGCGGCTGCCCTCTACATGAACGCTGCCCGCTACGGCAAGCGCGCACTGTGCATCTGCACCATCTCCGACCACATCATCACCGGCGAGGAGACCTCTGCCGACGAGCGTCAGACGGCTTTCACCACTATGATGAAGGTGGCACTGGATGCCGCCGTCGCGATGGAAAATAAGTAAGCCTCCCTTGTGCAAAGGGAGGTGGCACGGCAAAGCCGTGACGGAGGGATTGTAAGGTATTGCAACATGACAATCCCCCAGTCATTTGCGCGTGCCTTGCAAATGACAGCCCCCTTTACACAAGGGGGCCGTAAAGGAGGCAACCCTATGAAAAGAGTATTTTTAATTGTTCTGGACTCCTGTGGCATCGGTCAGATGCCGGATAGCGAGTCTTTCGGCGATGTGGGTGTCAACACTTTGGCATCCTGCACCACCTCTGACAAGCTGCACATTCCCAATATGATCGCGGCAGGTCTGGGCAACATCGAGGGTGTGGAGTGCCTTCCCAAGGCGGAAAAGCCGCTGGGTGCCTATGCCCGGTTGAAGGAAGCTTCCATGGGCAAGGACACCACCATCGGTCACTGGGAAATTGCAGGTATTGTGTCCCCTGATCCGCTGCCGACCTATCCTGACGGCTTCCCGGCAGAGGTCTTGGAGCCGTTCATGGCGCAGACCGGCAGAGGTGTGCTTGCAAATGCCCCTTGGTCCGGCACGGAGGTCATTGAAAAGTACGGCGAGGAGCATATGAAGACGGGCGATCTGATCGTCTATACCTCTGCGGACTCCGTGTTCCAGATCGCTGCCCATGAGGACATCGTGCCGCCGGAGCAGCTTTACGAATACTGCCGCATTGCTCGTCGTATCCTGAAGGGCAAGCACGGTGTGGGCAGAGTCATTGCCCGTCCGTTCATCGGCACGCCCGGTGCGTTCAAGCGCACCTCCAACCGTCATGATTTCTCCTTGGAGCCGCCCACGGCGACTCTTTTGGATGCGGTCAAGGCTGCCGGTAAGGACTCCATTGCGGTGGGTAAGATCTATGATATCTTTGCGGGCATTGGCACCACGGAGCATGTCTACAACAAGAGCAATGCCGACGGCATGAACCATGCCGCAAACTATGCGGGCAAGGACTTTGAGGGTCTGTGCTTTGTCAATCTGGTGGATTTCGACATGAATTTCGGTCACCGCCGGGATGTGGACGGCTATGCAAATGCCCTTTCCGAGTTCGACGCATGGCTGCCCAAGCTCCTTGAGAAGCTGGGCGAGGACGATGTGGTGATGATCACCGCCGACCACGGCTGCGATCCTGCCTACACCGCAACGACGGATCATACCAGAGAGTATGTGCCGCTGCTGATTCTGGGTAAGAAGATCAAGCCGGTCGACCTCGGCACGCGGGATTCCTTTGCCGACATTGCTGCGACGGTGGCGCAAATGCTGAACGTGCAGCTGGACACCCCGGGCAAGAGCTTTGCGGATGAAATTTCTTGAACACCATTGTAGGGCGGCCGCTTGCTGCCGCCACTATGGAATGTATTATGGATTTTAGGTACAGAAAACACCCACGGCTTAAGGACTATGATTATAGCCGTGCAGGTTATTACTATGTAACAATCCACACAGAACACAACGTACCGCCCTTGTCTGTGGTCGTGCAAAGGGAAACACCTACCATCGCTCTGTCTGCAGCAGGAAAGATTGCCGAGCAGCAGCTGTTCGCGTTGGAAACCCGGTTTCCCTATGTCAGGATCGACAAATATGTGATCATGCCGACGCACATTCATGCAATTATTGTCCTCGATCCGGGGGAATGTCCCCGACCCGGGCTGCCGGAGATCGTTCGGGCATATAAATCCCTGACAGCGCGGCTGTGCAACCAGACGCTTGGGACAGTGGGACAATCGTTATTTCAAACCTCATTTTATGAAAGCGTCTTAAGGAATGAGCGGGCATACCAAGAGTGTTGGCGATATATCGATGAGAATCCGGCAAAGTGGTTACTCGATCCGGAGGATTTATAAGATTTGAAGTGTTGTGGCGGGAGCAAGCACCCGCCCTACCATACACGAATAAGGAGGTCATTATGACACCTGAGAAGCTCTGTGAATTGGCGAAAGAGGCGATGAGTCGTGCCTATGCGCCCTATTCCGGCTATTACGTGGGCGCGGCGCTGCTGTGCAGCCACGGCACGGTCTATCAGGGCTGCAACATTGAAAACGCGTCCTTCAGTCCCACCAACTGTGCCGAGCGCACCGCCTTTTTCAAGGCGATCTATGACGGACATCGGGATTTTGATGCCATCGCCATCTGCGGCGGCAAGGAGGGCAGGATCACCGGGCTGTTTCCGCCCTGCGGCGTGTGCCGTCAGGTGATGCGGGAATTTTGCCGGGATGATTTCAAGGTCTACATGATCACACCCGAGGGGT
>JAZNNV010000071.1:0-3459 GCA_045580465.1 Faecousia sp. | reverse complement strand
GGTTCCTCCACAGGCTCGGTAGGCTCATCAGGCACTTCCGGTTCGGGTTCCTTGCCCATGCACTCGGTCATATTGACCGCGCATACCTCGCAACCGGTGTTGACGCTTCCAGCTACGCATTTATTGGCACAGACACAGGTGGGAGCTTCCGTTTCGCCGCCATCCTCTGCCAGTCCTTCCATATCGGCAAGGTCAACAGGGTTCAGGAAGTAGGTTTTATACTGTTCTTCTTCCTCGCCCACGGGAGAATCATAATCAATGACGATGTAGAAGGTGTTTCCATCCCTGTCCTGCACGGTAATGAACTGCTTATTGGTTTCCTTGTCATACAGAAGGTCGCGGGTGGAAATGTCCGATTCCTCGCTGAAAGGCTCGCCCTGCACGGTGGAGGGTTCCGTAGGCTCCGGGGTGGTCGTTTCGCCTGTGTCAGTCGGCTTCTTCTCGGTGCTGCTGATGGTCAGGTATTTTCCATGAACATAGCCGACACGCTCCGGCAGAAGAATCTTGATCCAATCGCCATCTGTGCCGATGACTTCTACCACAGTGCCGTTGGCAAGCTGGGTAAATGCTTTGTTGTCCATCCCTGCACCGGTACGGACATTGAGGTTGCCGCCGTTGGTGGTCACGGTGCCGGTGTACTCGGTTTCGGCTTCCTCGGTCTTTTCCGCTTCGGTACTTTCGGAAGGGGGCAGTTCATAGTCGTGGTAATCGCCGCCGCTGGCAAAGGCGGTGACGGGGAAAATGCTGATGCAGAGAATCACAGCCAAAAGGCTGAGAAGAATACGGGGTTTCGTCTTACTCATGGCTCGGTTCCTCCTGTTCAGAAGTGATCGGGGCAGGCGCACCCTGCATACGGCGGAACAGTTCGGCAAACTGCTCCATCGTCATGCCGTTTTCACGCACCATACCGATGATGTCGGTATCCTCCAGTTCACGAATCTGCTTTTCCAGTTCGCGGTTGCGCCCTTGCAGATCGGAAATCTTTTTTTTGTTCTTTTCAAACTCCGTGCGGAGCTTCGTAATTTTGGGATTCATATTTCACTCTCCTTTACGGCAAGCGCCCATAACAGTAGAAATGGGACTGCCAGTAGCTTGAATTTAGGTTTGCATAGGAAATCGGGTCGCCACAATGGATCATCATTCCATTTCCCACATAGATGCCAACATGACTGACACCGGGGGTATCGTAGGTGCCGGTGAAGAACACCAGATCGCCGGGTTGCACATTGGCAGAAGATACGCGGGTACAGATGTTGCAAAGTCCCTGTGCGCCCAATCTGCCTACATCCCAGCCGGAATGATTGATGACCCAACTGACAAAGCCCGAACAGTCAAAAGAAGTGGACGGGCTGCTGCCGCCCCAAACATAGGGATAGCCAAGGTATTTCTCCGCTTCCGTGATAATGGCGGCGAACACTTCATCTTCCAGAGCTTCCGGGGGAATTTCGTAATCGGTATAGCTGCCCTCGGCATATTTCCCGATATACTCCGAACCGGGGAACAGGTCTGGACGGTTGCCCAGGGTTGCCATATAGGTGGCATACATCCCAAGCTGTTCTTCGCCCATGATGTAGACGGGAACATGGCTCAGATTGAAGTTTTCCAGCGTGACCGTGCAGATGTAATAGTCATAGGGAACCTGAACCTCGTATTCATATTCCTCGGTGCTGGTTTCTCCGGTTTCCGGGTCGGTGACGGTGTAACTGCCTGTCCGGGTTTCCGTCCGGTAACGGGTTTCCACTACGACATCTTCCGTGAGGATGTACTGCTTCTCGAACAGCATTTGAAGTGTTCCCTGTACTTCATCCAGCGTCCATTCGCCCTGATGCAGTGCCGTGAGAATAGAGATCAGCACATAGGGGTCATGTTCAATATCGTCCAGATCGAAGTGATACTCGTCGTAGTCGTGGGTACGCTCATAGTTGTCCAGATACTCTTGCAGCTCGGCTTCCATATCACAGTAGGCCGCTTCCGCACCGCGCATATCCGCATCCTGTGAGGGATAGGTGCTTGCAACAATACCGGAACCCGCGCCTTCCAACAGCACAGAACAGGAGGACAGCCCGTTTAGGAAGAACGCCAGCATCAGAAACAGCGCGGCGGCGATGGCAAAGCCTTTTT
Source organism: Faecousia sp. (assembly GCA_045580465.1). Lineage (GTDB taxonomy): Bacteria > Bacillota > Clostridia > Oscillospirales > Oscillospiraceae > Faecousia. The sequence continues at coordinate 1,338 of JAZNNV010000071.1, read as the reverse complement.
TGTGCCGCCATACAAACTGACCTGCTTGCTTGGTTTTCTCAGCGGCTTTTTTCGCCGCCTTTGTGGTGTTCTCCGTGGTCTTTGCCGTATTCTTTGCGGTCTTACCGTACTTGGCGGCGACATACTGCTTCTTGATAGCCTGTTTCTGTTGCCACTTGGAAACGGGGTTGCTGGTGGGGTGTTCTATCTGCGCTTTCTTTTGGAGCGCATCAATATTTGCCTTTTCCAGCCGGGTTTCCGCTCTGGCGGCAGCACGGTAGGGTTTGAGCTGATGGGAACGATGGGCGGATTGTATCAACCGCCCGCCGCTCTCGGCTGCGCCCTCCAGCTTGTGTGCGGATTCCACGCCCACATTATCGTCCTCGCTCTGCTGGACTTCCCGATGGAACTGAGAAAGAACAAGGTTTGCAGGCGCATCCTGTGCCGCATGGGTCAGCTTGGAGGGAGGTTTTTTCTTGTCCACTTCCTCAAATCGGAGGTGTGTTTTCACCTTGCCGGTGGCAGGGTCAAAACCACGCTCTTTTTTGACAACGGTTTTCTTTGGGATTTTCGCCTGTGCTTTATCTGCCTTTGCCGCCGCTTTTTCCACCCTCTTAATGGGCTTTTTCAGCTTTGGCTCGGCAAGGTCGGCATCGGAGAAGTGTAAGCGAGGTTCTCTTTTCATTCCTTCGCCACCTCTTGCGGCTTGGTGGTCATCACCCGATACAGCTCAGTGTCCTTCGGGAAGTGGTCAACGAAGGGCAGGATGGTGTTGCCGTAGAACAACAGTCCTTCACCCTCACCGGAATGGGTCACATAGGAAAGCTGATGGGGCGAAATGTTGAGCTGCTTTGCAAGGATTTGTCTGTCACCCGCCGCCTGATTGAGCATATAGATGAAATCGCTGTTTTCAAAAATGTTCTCAACCTCGCGGGAGGATAACAGGTCTTTGACATTCTGCGTGATTCCGGTGGGGATGCCGCCCCATTTTCGATAACGCTTCCAGATCTCCACGCTGTAAGAAGCGGTCTGTTCTTCTTTCAAGAGCAGATGGAACTCGTCCAGGTAGTATCTTGTGGTCTTATGTGCGGCGCGATTGATGGTAACGCGATTCCACACCTGATCCTGCACCACCAGCATCCCGATTTTTTTGAGCTGCTTGCCCAACTCCTTGATGTCGTAGCAGACAATGCGGCTGTTCACATCCACATTGGTATGGTGGTTGAATACATTGAGGGAGCCGGTGACATAGATTTCAAGTGCGGTTGCGATGTACTGCGCTTCCTTTTCATCCTGGGCGCGGAGGGCGTTATACAAGTCCTCCAAAATCGGCATATTCTCCGGTTTGGGGTCGTTGAG
>JAZNNV010000070.1:0-31305 GCA_045580465.1 Faecousia sp. | reverse complement strand
GTGACTACGGTCTTTCCTATACGCCCGAGCAGCCTGACCGTGCGTTGGACGGCAATATTTCCTACTTCTACTATGACCGCCTGACCGCCTCCTGCCAGAAGGCATACGACGTGATGCTGGCAGCGATCCGCAATCACGAGGAGAAGGTCTACATCGACGGCTGCACCAAGGAGGATATGAGAACGGTCACCCTTTCGATCCTCTATGACCATCCTGAGCTGTTCTGGTTCAAGACCCACGGCATGAACGAGGGCCCGGAGGTCTATCTGTTCTACGGCGCCACCGCGGAAGAGGCGGCGGTGCTGCAAAGACGGATGGACAGCGTGATCGCCAAGTATCTGGAGGGCATCGACGACACTATGAGCGCCTATGATGTGGCGCTGCGGCTGCACGTCAAGGTGATCTCCTCAGTGGACTACGACACCATCGCACTGAATAAGCAGAAGCAGGAGGGTGGCCCGTCTGACAAGAAGATCGACTACCTCAGAACCATCTGCGGTGTCTTCCTGGATGGCAAGGCTGTCTGCGAGGGCTATGCCCGCGCCATGCAGTACCTGCTGCAGAAGTGCGGCATCGAGTGCGCGGAGATCGCCGGCAACATCCGCAAGGAAACCGGCGAGCTGGATGGCGGTCACGCGTGGAACATCGTTAAGATCGATGGGGATTACTACTATCTGGATACCACTTGGGACGACAGCTCCAACACCATCCAGACGGTCAAATCCAATGATCTGGGCTTCAACTACTTCTGCATCACCACAGACGAGCTGACCCGCACCAGAAACATCGACCTGAGTCCCACGGATGTTCCCAATTGCGATGCCACCCGTGCAAACTACTTCCACCACAACGACTATGTTCTGGACAGCTATGATCTGAGCAAGATCAAGGCGATCGCCCAGACCGCCGCGCGGAACAAGAGCAAGGCTGTGACCTTCAAGTGCCTTTCCAAGGCGCTGTTTGAGCAGACGCTGAATCAGCTGTGCGCCGCCGGTGAGGATGGCTACGAAGTAATCAAGGCCGCCGCGAAGGTGGATAAAAAGATCCTGACGAACACCTATTCTTACTCTTACGACCAGAATATCTGGACGATCACGATCCGCTTCAAGTACAAGTAAAGGAGTGTTCTCTTATGCGTAAAGTTATTGCTGCTGTATTGGTTCTTGTGCTGGTGCTCTCCCTGAGCGCCTGCACCCCTCAGAAGAAGGTTTTGGGTACATGGAAGCATCAGTCCAATGTTTTCGGCATCGTTACCGAAACGCTCTACACCTTCAACGAGGACGGCACGGGCACCATGTCCACGCTGGTGGACGTCGCCTTCACCTACACCATTGATGATAATGTTCTTCGCATTACCACCACGGTGCTGGATGTGGCACACACGGACACCTATACCTATCAGTTCGATGGCGACAAGCTCACCCTGACGGGCGACAACGAAACCCTCGAGCTGACGAAGGTCAAGTAATCACAATCCCGGCAGGCTTTTGCCTGCCGGGATTTGTTTTGACATCCTTCGCATAATACGCGCGGGGCATCTTCCTTGTCAAATTCATGATTTCGCGCTATAATATATATGAAGATAACTGTTAAAGTGATACCTGCGTCCGGTAGTTGTATGTTTTATGTTGCTTCGGATTGATTGGGAAGGCATTTAATTGTCGACGACTATTAAGGAGTGAAACGAAATGAAAAGAGTGTGCGCAGTTATACTTTTAGCGGCGCTTGTCCTCTTTGCAGGATGTCAGACGCCCCGGAATCCCAATGTGCTTTATGATGAGCCACTTTCTGAAAAACTTAAAGGGGAAATATCGGATGCGTTTTTAGAGAAGTATGGTTTTGCGTTCGATTGGAACAGCTTTAAGCCCTGCCTTGGAACGATCAATGATTACACGGTCCTCATCATACGAAGTGAATCAATCGATTTTGAAATATACAATAATGAGGTCGCCGGCTTTACTTTTACGACGGCAGGAAACGTTTACTTATATGCGTATCGCGACGGGAACGTATGCAAGCTAGAGAAAGCCTACGAAAACGGATGGCTGACAAAGGACCACATAGGTCAGCTCCATGCGAAATATGTGGAAATTGAGCAGAATTGGGAAGTTTACTATCAGGAATGGCTGGATCAAAAGGAATCTCACCAAAATAGCAGTGAAGCCAATACTCTTTATCAAAAAGAACTTACAGAAAAAGAGCAGGAAACGATCCGTGAACTCATTTTAGACAAGTATGGTGAAATTGTTAGATGGGGCTATGTGAATCCCTACTACGGAACGATTAACAACTTCAGTGTTGTGATTGTCCATCCCCAGAAAATGGCTGATGAAGAGGCTTGGATTCAAGAGATCGCCGAATACATCTTCGAGTGGGACAGTCCTATTGGGCTTTATGTGTATCATCACGATAGATATAACCTCAGTTACGTCTATACGCTACAGGCTGCCTATGAAAACGGTTTACTCACAGAAAAGCAGATCGGAGAGATTTACAAACGACACAACGAATACCGCGCGGATTTCCCTCAAATGCTGGAGGAGTGGACCCAAGCCCAGGAAGACTCCCCAAATGATTAAATTATAGTGTCCCAACCGCCGCCCCGGGGTTCCGGGGTGCGGCTTTTTGCGCTGCGGCATTCTTGACAGGTTCGCAAGTGCGAAGTATAATGAACTCATAAAACCAATCCTTGGAGGTATCCGTTATGTGGCAGATTTTTTTACTTCTTTCTGTTTTCAGCATCGTGGCGGCGGTTGCCGTTTCCTTCGCAGCCGGCGGAAGGAAAAACGGGAAAAAAAGCAAGCTCAATCTCTTTAATACGCTGCTTGCCGGTGTTGCCGTAGCATCCTTTTTCATGTTTATGCCGGTTCACATCGTATCGGCAGAGCTGTCTGCGCTGGGCTGCATCCGTTCGGTGTTTCTGTCGATCTTCAACACCATGCAGGTCTTCGCCTTCGGCTGCGAATTTGCTGTCGTGACCGACAGCTTGGGATTCTGCCCGCAGAATTTGAGCAGCATCTATCAGGTCTGGTCATCGCTGCTGTTTGTGGTCGCGCCGGTGTTTACCTTTGGCGTTGTGCTGTCGCTGTTTAAGAATGTATCGGCAAATCTGCGCTATATCCGCGCCTATTTCCGGGATGTTTACGTTTTCTCGGAGCTGAATGACAAGTCCCTCGTTCTGGCGGCGGACATTAAGAAGAACAACGCCGGTGCGGTGATCGTCTTTACCGACGTTTTTGAAGGCAATGAGGAAGAAACCTACGAGCTGATCGAGCGGGCAAGCGAGTTGGGCGCGATCAACTTCAAAAAGGACGTTCTGGTGGTGAACTTCAAAAGACACGCCCCCGGAAAATCCGTTTCCTTCTTCGCCATCAGCACCAACGAAACGGAAAATCTCAACCATGCCCTGAAGCTGATCGAGCTGTACAAGGACAGACCCAACACCCATCTGTATGTTTTCTCTACCAAGATCGAGAGCGAGCTGCTGCTGACCTCCGTTGACAAGGGCGAGATCAAGGTCCGCCGCATCAATGAGGTCAAGTCGCTGATCAACCGTGTCCTCTACGAGCAGGGCGGCATGATCTTCGACAGCGCAAAAGAGGACAGCAGCGGTAAAAAGCAGATCTCCGCTGTGGTGGTGGGCATGGGCAGCCACGGAACGGAAATGATCAAGGCGCTGACATGGTACGGTCAGATGGACGGCTATGAGCTGCAGATCCATGCCTTTGACCGGGATCCGCTGGCGCTGGAGAAGTTTACCGCTCTCGCGCCGGAGCTGATGTCCGAGGACTACAACGGCGTCGCGGTGGAAGGGGAAGCCCAGTATCAGATCACCATCCACCCCGGTGTGGATGTGGAGTCGATGACCTTTGCGGAAAAGATCAAGGGAATCACCAACGCGACCTATGTGTTTGTCGCCCTCGGAAATGACGATACCAACATCAACACCGCTGTGCATCTGAGAATGTACTTCGAACGGCTGAAGATCCACCCGGTCATTCAGGCGGTGGTGTACAATTCCCAGCAAAAGAAGGCACTGGAGGGCATCAAAAACTACCGCGGTCAGGCGTATGACATTGCCTTTATCGGCGATGTGGAGTCCTCTTTTACGGAGGACGTGATCATCGACTCCAAGCTGGAAGAGGATGCCCTGAGAAGACACCTGAAATGGGGCAACGAAGAGGAATTCTGGACCTACGAATACAATTACAACTCCTCCATGGCATCTGCCATCCACCTGCGGGCGCGCATCCATTGTGGCATTCCGGGCGCGAACAAGAAAGAGGAGGAGCTTACACAGCAGGAGCGGGATGGCATCGAGGTGCTGGAGCATCGCCGTTGGAACGCATATATGCGCGCCGAGGGCTACGTTTTCAGCGGCTCGAAGGACAAATCCAGCCGCAATGACCTTGCGAAGATGCACCATGATCTGGTGGACTTCTCATCTCTGAGTGAGGAGGACAAGCGCAAGGACAGCAGAGTCGGCACGAACTGACACAATAAAAGGCAGAAAGGCTTTAACAGCTACGACTTTAAGCAATATGACGATCCCATTGATGCGCTGAAGTGGAGGGAGAATGACGATGTACAAACCGAATCCGATTGATACGACAGCTGTTGTTTTGCCGGAGTCTCTTCTGGAGCTGACGGAGCAGATCGCTGAAAATGTCCACGAAAACTGGGCAGCTGCCCGTATCGCACAGGGCTGGACGCTCGGTGAAAAGTACGACGGTGAAAGGAAGACCACCCCGTGGCTGATCCCCTATGATGAGCTGCCCGAAAGTGAGAAGGAGTATGACCGTAACACAGCATTCCAAACGCTGAAGCTGGTCATGGCGCTGGGCTACAGGATCGAGAAGGCGTAAGGAGAATACCATGAGCTTTGAATACATTTCAGCCAAGGAAGCGGCAACAAAGCTGGGCGTGACCGTGCGCTGGATCCAGCAGCTTTGCAAGACCGGCAAGGTGGAGGGCGCCCAGCAGTTCGGCGCGCAGGAGATCTGGCTTGTACCCATCAAATGGGTGCAGCAACGGGAAGAACGAAGGGAGAAAATATGAAATCTTTTGATTATTTTGGTGTGATGATCGATATGTCCCGCAATGCGGTGATGAGTATCGACGGCTTGAAGCGCTTCTTGCCACTTTTGAAAAAGATGGGCTACAACTGCGTCATGCTGTACACCGAGGATACCTATGAGGTGGAGGGCGAGCCTTATTTTGGTTACATGCGTGGTCGTTACACCAAGGCAGAGATGAAGGAAATTGACGCTTTTGCAACCGAAATTGGCATGACCGTTATTCCCTGCATCCAGACGCTGGCGCACCTGAACGGGATCTTCCGCTGGGATCAGTATCCCCGGGATTGCGAGGATATCCTGATGGTGGGAGACGAGCGCACCTATGAACTGATCGATCACATGTTTGCCACCCTTTCCGAGTGCTTCTCCTCTCGGAAGCTGCACATCGGCATGGACGAGGCATGGATGCTGGGTCACGGCAAGTATCTGAACAAAAACGGCTATGAGCCTACCCATGAGATCGTCAAAAAGCACTTGGCACGGGTCTGTGAGCTTGCGGAAAAGTACGACTACGAGGTCATGCTGTGGGGGGATATGTTCTTCCGCTCCTGGAATGACGGAAAAGCATACATTCCGGAGTGCAAGATGCCCCGGGAGATCATCGATTCCGTTCCTGACCGGGTCATTCCCGTCTACTGGGATTACTACCATACGCAGGAAAGTGACTACGTGGGCATGATCAAGAATACCAAGCAGCTGGCGAAGGAAATGTGGTTTGCCGGTGGCGCATGGTGCTGGCGTGGTCTGATCCCTCATAACAGCTTTACCCTCGAGAGTATGATCCCGGCGCTGGATGCCTGCAAAAAGCAGAAGGTACGCAATGTGGTATTTACCATGTGGGGGGATGACGGTGCGGAATGCTCCCATTTCTCCCAGCTGCCGGCGCTGTTTTACCTTGCCGAATATGCAAAGGGCAACAAAGACCCGGAGCGGATCAAGGCAAAGTTCAAACGCTTCAGCGGCATCGACTTCGACGAGTACATGAACATCGAGTGTCCGAACCATGTGATGCCCGCCGGAGAATATCCTCAAAATCCGTCGAAATACATGTTCTACTCCGACTATTTCAACGATTACCTTGATGCCTTGATCACCGAAGGCATGGGCGCGAAGTATCCTGAATATGCTGCGACGCTGCGGGCAACGGCAAAGAAGAGCCGCAAATACGGCTACGTTTTCGACACCGCTGCCAAGCTGTGTGACGTGCTGGAGATCAAGTTCGAGCTGGGTCTTCGCACCCGCAAGGCTTACGAGGCAGGGGATAAGGCAGAGCTGGAGCGCCTTGCCAAGAACGAGTACGTGGAGGTGGCAAAGAGAATTAAAATCTTCGCAAAAGCCTTTGAAAAGCAGTGGTTCATGGATAACAAGCCCAACGGCTTCGATGTGCAGGAGCTGCGCATCGGCGCACTGCTGTACCGCACGGATGCCTGCCGCAGACGGATTCTTGATTACGTTTCCGGCAAGCTGGAACGCATTGACGAGCTGGAGGAGAAGCTGCTGCCCTTCGGAACGGAGCTGCAGATGGGCGTCACCGGCGCAAGCCCCCTGATCGCAACTCCCAACATTCTCTACATGAGCAACGTGGCAGCTTGGGGCTGACCGTAAAAAGTTTGAAAAAGTGCTAGAAAAAAGCAAAAATGTACAATTGATATTGCCATAAATGCTGATATAATGGAAATAGAAGCAAAAAAATGTTACATAAGGAGGCACTTTTATGAAAACAGTTAAGGATAAGTATTTGGTCGTCGGTGCGGACTTTGCCGGCTTCCCCCTGAAGGAAGTTGTTGTTGAGCACCTGACCAAGAAGGGCTGGAAGATCCTCGATCTGGGCGTTAAAAAGGACAGCGATCCCAATGACACCGACCTGATGTTCCACCGCGTTGGTCTGCGCGTCGGCGCAGAGATCTCCGAGGGCAACTACGAGCGCGCCATGATCTTCTGCGGCACCGGCATGGGCATCCACATTGCTGCCAGTAAGTGCCCCCATGTTCACGCAGGTGTTGTTGAGAGCCTGCCTGCCGCACAGCGCGCCATCACCGGCAACGGTGTCAATGTGCTGGCGCCGGGCGCCTTCTACGTGGCACCCCAGACCGCTTGTGACATCGCCGATGCCTATCTGGGCAACGAGCTGGGCTCCGGCTGGGAATGGTGGCACAACTTCTATGAATTCCACAAGCTTGCCATCGACGAGCTGGAAGCCTTTGACTACGAGGAGTACAAGAAAAATGGCTTCAAGGTCAACAAGCTGGGCGACTACGATCTGACACTGGACTTCGACAAGAAGCCGGAATAAGCCTGAAAAAGCGAAAAAACCCGAACCGATCGGTTCGGGTTTTTACTTTGCATTTTGCAAAATATCACTTGCAAATCAGGTCTTTTCTGCTACAATGAAAGCAAATAACCGCATGTGCCCATTCTGTCGAAAGGATGAGATAATATGAGAAAAATGACCGATATTTTATCCCTTTATGAGGATATCCGCCTGCACAAGGGTGCTTTAAGCGGAGCGGAGGGATTTTTCGACTATCAGGCGCCGGACAGCATCCACAGCGAGGTTACCGCCTTCGCCTACGGCATCCGCGAAACCCAAAGCTGCGTCAGCCTGCGCGACCATCCCTGCACCAGCCTTGTCAGCCTTGAAAAGGCAGAACTGCTGCGCCGTTTTTACATCAAGCTGAAAGCCTGCATCTTCAACTGGCGGGAGTACATTTGCCCTATCGAGATCAAGGTAAATGGGCAGCTGGCTTACAAAAACGATCGGGAATTTTTTGAGAATGTCAATCTCGGCTGGCCCGTAATCTACATTCCCATCGATGGGACACTTCTGCAGGAGGGTGAAAACGAGATCACCTTGTCCCAAGGTAAATTTAACAGCCATCTGCTGGTCTCCAAGGTGGATCTGCTTTCCCTGCCGGAGATCAAGCCCCATCAGCAGCTGACCTACTGTCCCTCCGCCCGGTTGGGCGATGCGCTGACCCTTGCATTCCATGCGCCGGACGGATGCATTCCGACAGTTGATGCAGCTGCCTGCGAGGTGCTGAGCATTGAACGCTCACCCCTATTCAAGGAGCAGGTTCTGGTGACCTTGAAGCTGACAGATCCGCAGGCAAAGGCAACGCTGTATTTTGGTAAAGAAGCGGTGGAAGCAATTTTGCCGGAGCTGTTTCCCGCCGGTGAGGATATCTGCCTTGTAGGTATCGATTCCGACGACCATCGCCATGACGATTCTGACGAAACCAACCGCATCATCAGTATTTTCACCAACACCCATCTGGGTAACTATTTTCAGGCAAGACCCCAGCATGGCAGAAATTACTACGACCTCTCCTCGCCTAAGGTGTGGGAGCAGCGCATCCGCCACCTGATCGCATATCAGAAAAAGCTGAGTCTTTCCGACAGCGGAAATGTGATGGGCTTCCTGCCTGCCATGGCAGGTGACAGCTTTGTGGGCAAGCACCTGCATGAGCCGTACCTCTATTTCCAGCCCCTGTCCAGCCCGGAGATCTACAAATGGCTGCAGGAGTCGGAATCCTTTGGTCAGAGCAAGCGGGCGTTCTGTGATTACTTAAAGCAAAGCTATGAGGAAAGCCGCTCCGCTTATGGTCGCACCTCCGTCGGCTCTCCCAGCCTGCTGACCGCGTACGAGGCGGCGATGGGCTTTGAGCGGGTGACTATTGAGCCGGTATCCAATGTCAATCTGCTGATCGCCGCCGTGCGGGGTGCTGCCCCTGAAATGTGGGGCGCGCACGTGCCGACGGACTGGTATTTCGGCGAACCCCACGACCTGACCAAGGCGAGAAAATTCCTCACCGCCATGCAAATGCTCTATATTTTCGGCGCGGATTACATCTACCCGGAAAACGCGCTGTTCAAGACCAATGCCTTCTCCCGTACAGACTGGGATGATGAATTCCCGACCATCTGCCGCGCCTTCCAGCGTGATTTTTACGACTATGTCATCCGCAATCCCAGAGAGGGCGCACTCCAAACCGAGATGGCGGTCATCTATGGCAACAACGAGTACTTCATGTGGCATCATGACAACCGCATGGCAGAACTTCCTGAGGGCAACGACTGGGATCAAAGGCTCTGGGGCAAGTGGGAGGATTGCTCCCACCATAAGTGCTGGCGCGCCATCGATGCATGGCTGCCCGAGGGAGAGGATCAGCACAGCAAGCAAAATGTGCTGAATGTGAACCTCTTCAGCGGCACGCCCTACGGCATGGTGGATGTGGTTCCCTATGAAAAGGACTACAGCAAGTACAAGGCGATCGCACTTCTTGGCTGGAACACCTACGAAGAAGGCTTTGCCCGGAAAATCTATGACTACATTGCGCAGGGCGGCACAGCGTTTGTCAGCTATTGCCACTTCAACAAGACAGATCGCAACGATCTGCCCATGACCTTTGAGCGCACCGAGGAGATCCGTCGCCTGATCGGAACGTGTGACGGACCGATCATCGAAAGTAATGGTTTTTCCATCTGGGCAGGCGATATTTACGATGCGGAACCGCTGATGTGCGAGCGAACCGGCAACGTAGTCGCATGGAGACGGCAGATCGGCGAAGGCACGCTCTATTTTGGCGGCTTTGCAGATTACCGCTGTACTGAGGAAAAGCTGGAGATCATGCAGGAAATTCTGCGCATGATGGCAGCCGAAACAGCGGAGGTCATCTGCGACAATCCCAACATCTGCTTCAGCCGCAGAGTGACGGCGGAGGGCAAGCAGCGGCTGCACCTGATGGGTGTCTGCACCAACGGGAACGCTCCGCAGGCGTATACCCTGACCTTCCGGGACGGCAGAACCGTCAGCGGCAAAATTGCCCCGACTGAAATCGTCAAGGTCGAGGTTTGATAAGGAGAAATTACTGATGAAGCACGAAGATTTCTTTGGCAATGCCAAATGGCTGGAAGCAGAGGACGTTGTCCGCATTCCGCTGTTTCGCAAGACCTTTGAAGCGGGAAAAGTGAAAAAAGCCACCATCAACATCATCGGTCTGGGTGTGTTTGTGGGCTTTATTAACGGCAAGCGGATCAGTGAGGATCTGTTCGCGCCGCTGAATTCCGATTACCACTATCGCAGAATGGTGGTCAACGGCTATCCCTTTGAGGAAAAGCTGAATCACAGAATGTACGTCTGCCAATACGATGTGACAGATCTGATCTGTGAAGGCAAGAACGTCCTTGCGGTCAAGCTGGGTCCCGGCTGGTATGCCAATTATGAGTGGGATGCCTACGGCAGAATGAAGCTGTGCTTCCGCCTGACCATTGAGGATGAAGACGGCATACACGAGGTACTTTCCGACGAGACCGTCAAGTCCCGCAAGAGCCACGTCGTGGACTGCGACATGAACCGGGGCGAAAAGCAGCGCCACTATGCCTACCCGGACGGCTGGCTGTACGCGGATTTTGACGACTCCTACTGGAATGATGTTGTTGTGGTGAAAACGCCGGAAACGGAGTTTTACCTGCAGGATTGCCCTGCGGATCGGGAGATCCGTTCCATTCAGCCGAAGCTGATCTACGAAAACGGCAACATCCGCCGCTATGACTGCGGCGAAAACATCAGCGGCTATGTGGTGCTGAAGGGCATTCAGGGTGTTTACGGCGACGTGACGGTGGTCATGTCTGAGGAGCTTCTGCCCGACGGCACGCTGGATATGTACCGCAGCTTTGAGCAGACGGTGGCTTACAGCGTCAATTTGACCTACAAGCCGGAGTATAAGCCTTATTTTACATGGCAGGCATTCCGTTACTTTGAGGTACAGGGAAGAGCATTGGACGTGGATCGGGTGGTGGTCGTCCATGCGGATGTGCCGGTTACATCCACCTTTTCGTCCAGCGAGCCGATCCTCAACTGGCTGAACGACGCTTATATCCGCACACAGCTTTGCAATATGCACATGGGCATCCCGTCGGATTGCCCCCATGTGGAGCGACGCGGCTATACCGGCGACGGTCAGCTGACCTGCGAAACGGCGATGCTGATGCTGGACGCAAAGAAATTCTATAAAAAATGGATCGCGGACATCTCCGACTGTCAGGATAGGGTTTCCGGTCATGTGCAGTACACCGCGCCCTTTATCAACTCCGGCGGCGGGCCGGGTGGCTGGGGCTGCGCCATCATCGTTGTTCCCTATGCCTATTACAAGATCTACGGTGATGCAGAGCCCATGACGGAAATGTTCGATCAGATGCTCCATTACCTCGACTATCTGTACGACCACAGCGAAAACGACCTCGTGACCTCGGATCGCCCCAAGGCATGGTGCCTTGGCGATTGGTGTACGGCTGAAAAACCCATCGCGATCCCGGAGCCCTATGTCAACACCTACTTCTTTGTCAAGAGCATCGACTGTATTTTGGAGATCGCCCGGATCATCGGACGCACCGATTGTCAGGAAAGATTGCTCCACCTGCGCAAGAGCCGCTGCGATGCCATTGTGCGCAACTTTTTTGATCCCGCAACGGGCAACTTCGCCGGAAACTATCAGGCATCCAATGCCTTTGCTCTCGACATCGGATTGGGCGATGAGCGGACAATGTCGAATATGGTCGCCTATTACGAGGATTACGGCATGTTTGACTGCGGTATTTTCGGCACGGAGATATTGATCCGCATTCTCTTTGAACGGGGGGAGTCCCAGCTTGCCTTCAAGCTCCTGACCTCCAAGGGAAAATATTCCTTCCATAACTGGATGGAGCAGGGGGCAACCACGGTCTGGGAATATTGGAACGGTCACCGCTCCCACTCTCATCCCATGTTCGGCGCGGTCACCCGCTACCTCTATCAGCACATCCTCGGTATCCAGCAGGAGAAGGGCGGCTTTGAGCAAATTCGCATCAAGCCGGCGTACATCCCCGGGCTGGAGCGCGCCAAGGGCAGCGTGATGACCCCTGTGGGGCACATTTGTGTCGAAAGATGCAACAATGGCGGAAACATCAACTTCGCCGTGGAGCTGCCTGAGGGCGCCGCAGCGGACTTTGTGTACGGCGATGCGGCAATAAAGCTGCACGCGGGCAGAAATGAGATCCTTCTGCCGCTGTAATAAGAAAAAAAGCACCGACTCACAAGAGTCGGAGCTTTTTGTTTGCTTTACTTCAGAACCTTGATGAAAACAAGGATCGCAAGGACGATGCCGATCACACAGTAGACCTCGATCACAGTGCCGATCACGCCCAGAATCCAGCCGATCACAGCACCCAGCACGGGAATCCAGCCGGAAATAAGACCGATCAAACCCAGCAGCAGACCGCCAACGACCATCGCCACAACATAGACAATGATCTTAATGACCAGTGCGCTGACATCCTTTACACTGAAGGAATAGGGGAAGAATTTTTTGAGCATATCCATGGTAGTTTCTCCTTTGCTATATTTTGGAACACTGCTATTATAAAAGATTATCCCGCAAAAATCAATAGCTGCAATCTACAAAAGTCGATATTCTGAAGGCTTTTCGGTTGCATGATGGGATTTTTCAAATCAGGTTTGCAATGTCGATATTTTCGCCGGTGATGCCTGTGTAGGCACCGCTGGCGGCTTCCTTGGACTCGGGATGTGCCAGCAGCCACTTATTGCGGGCGCGAAGCAGGCGATCTTCCCAGCTTCTGATGGGAAAAACAGGCTTGTCGGTGTTTGTACCTTTGGGCAACGCAACCAGAACCTTGAAACCCTTTTCGGGGTCTGCATGGCAGGGAGCATAATGCAAAGTGGTGGCAAAGCACTCAATCATCACGCCTGCCGGCACCCAGAAGGCTTTGACCTTGCCGCTGTCCAGCGCGCCGTCGGTGATCTCCTCCTGACGTGCAAGCAGGAGAATGAAATCCTCCGCGCCCAGATTGAATTCGCTGTCCCGGTGATACTCAAGGCAGTTGAGCTTCGTGTTGTGACCGTTGCAGTGACCCAGCTGAACGGGCATGCCGCCAAAGAGGTGGTCGGAGACCTCCTGCATGGCAGGCAGAGTCTGCAGAGCGGGATCTTCTGCCACGTAAGCAGTGCCGGCTACAGGCAGCTCGGTGTCCTTCAGCACGTTCAGGATCTGTGCGATGGACTCCTCCATGCCCTCGACGATCTGTCCGTAGGGCTTGAACGCAGGATCATAAACGGAATAGATTTTCATAATGATCTCCTTATTTTCCAATGGTGCGTGCGGTGACGGCAATGCGGTCGATGACCCTGTCACCGTCTACAACATAGATATTGTCGTGCAGATTGACAGTCGAGCAGCAGTGGCCGGGGATCAGCAGAAGCTGCTCGCCGACGGCTTTTGTTTCGGAGTAGCCGTGCAGCTGGAAATGCTCCTCGCTGGCAACGATCTCCCGGACTGTACCCTCTGCCAAAGCGGGCATGCCCTGGTCTACGCCGCAGGTCTTCACACCTGCGTCTACCACCGTCAAACCGTCCCGGCGGCTGACCACCGTAGTCAGCAGAAACAGCGAATTTTCAAAGGGAAGCTCCAACGTGCGGTAGGTGGAGTCCATAAACAGATAGCTGCCTGCCTGCAGCTCTGTGTAAAGCCCCTCGGCCGCCTTGATCTGCGCGGTGCCGGTGCTGCCGCCGGAGACAGTCTTGACCGCAATGCCCTGCTGCTGCAGGTATGCCAGCAGGGAGCGAAGCTTGTTGTAATTTTCTTCAGTTTTGGCTTTGCGTTCGGCGAGGTCTTCCATGTGAGAAAGATGTCCGGCGTATGCCTGAATGCCGTCAAAAACCAGATTTTCGCAAGCGGCGATGTGCTTTGCCAAGGTGGCGACCGCTTCTATGGTGGTCACGCCGCAACGCTCCATGCCGATGTCGTATTCGATCAGACAATGTATCGTCGTGCCGCAGGCGACCGCCTCCCGGGAGAGAGCGGTGATATTTTCCGCGTCATCCACACAGACAGTCAGGCGGCAGTTGCCCGCCAGCTCTGCAAGACGACGAATTTTGGCAGGAGCGACCACCTGATTGGCGATCAGGATGTCCTCGATACCTGCGTCACACAGATCCTCCGCTTCGCTGAGCTTGGCGCAGGTCATGCCGATAGCGCCGTTTGCGATCTGCCATTTGGCGATGGCGGCGCATTTGTGAGACTTATAGTGAGGACGTAGCCGCAAAACCGTGCCGGCAAGCAGCGCGGACATTGCTTCTGCGTTGGCTTTCAGTTTGTTTGCGTCCAAAATGAGCGCAGGAGTTTGAAGTCCGGTTATTTTCATAGGTGGCATCGCTCCTTTCTTTGTTAAAATTATAATGGATGAAAAGGGTGTTGTAAAGTCCCTTCCGCAATCAAAAACTGCCCGGAAAAATCCGGGCAGTGTTGCTTTATGTGCCTTGTTCTCGTTTTTGGTTTCGCCGGATCAGGATCAGCCGATCGGTAAAAAACAACGCGGCAAACAGCGCCGCATCTTTGACACAACCGAACAGCGCAAATGAAAGCCGATACAAAATGTGCGCAAAGCTGGGCGGTGCGATCGGCCACGAGAAGGGCCACGGGAGAAAGCAAATCACCCACGACACGATCACGGCGATAACGGTGTGTTTCAGTGTAAGGGGCGGATCCTTCCGAAACCGCACCACCGTCACAGTTCCCAGCACGGCAAAGGAGACAAATAAACCCCATGCAAGGATCAGCTGTCTGGTAAGCCCCGGTTGGGTATACAAAGAAGGGTAAAAAACGGAAAACCATACACTTCCTGATGCATGGCGCCAATAAAAATCAAAGAACGAATAGACAGCCCACCCGCACCAGAGGATCACATTCTTTTGAACAAACAGACAGATCAGACCGCAGGAGAGGAAGGGCAATGCGTAGATCAGACCGTTCAGGAAATAACTGCCTTGCACGGTCGGAATCAAAAACACCAGCACTGCGAGGATGAGAAGAACGATTCCGGTGATCTTCTTTGCGCCGAGGGGACGATGCTGCGCATAAACGACGGTGGGTGGCTGCTCCGTCGCCTTTTTCTCCAGCACCAGCTCATCCAGCGAAACACCGAACAGCTCGCTCAGCTTTACCAGCTTGTCAAGCTCCGGGACGGATGCATCCGTTTCCCATTTGGAAACAGATTGCCGCGAGACCTCCAGCGCCTCAGCAAGCTCCCCTTGGGACATATTTTTTCCTGTGCGGAATTTGAAGATACGTTCACCAAGTGTCATGTGACTTCCTCCTTTCATGGTATCAGTATAGCAGCAAACCAGTTGAAAGTCTATCACGTGGGCTTGGAAATTTCGCAACCGCTGGTTGCATGTGAAAAATCCCCCTGCCATGGGCAGGGGAATCGGATCATTTCAGCTCCACCTCGCCCAGCTGGGTGTCGGTGATGTAGTCAGCCTTGAAGCTGCGAAGCACATCCATGTGGGGCTGGGAGACATGTACCTGCTGATGCTCCTTGGACTCCCACTGCTCGATCAGCAGCAGCTCGCAGGGATCTTTTTCGGACAGATAATAGTCATAGCGGATGCAGCCGTTTTCTGCGCGGATGGCAGCAAGAACCCCCGTTTCCTTGACCTTTTCGATGAATGCCTCCCGCTTTTCCGGCAGGCAGGTGAATTTCACATAGATGGTGTACATGGCAAAAGCTCCTTTTGTATTGGAATATCACCATTATAATCCCGACAGCATGCTTTGTCAAACGGCGAAAAAAGCCGCTCCCCGGGTGGGGAGCGGCGGGGGTATTAAAATTAGTTCATGGGAGTGCCGCAGTTTGCGCAGAAGGAAGCTTCAGGAGCGACTCTCTGACCGCAGTTGGGGCAGACGCGGGCGTTGGCAGCAGCGATCTCCTCATAGAAAGCAGCCTGAACAAGACCGCCGAACAGAGGTGCCAGTGCAACGAAAATAATGTAAAGGAAGATCAGAGCGATGGTGAACAGAACGCCCAGATAGGGAATCAGAGCCAGCAGACCCAGAACGATGACCACGCCGACGAACATCAGAACGTAGACAAAGTCAGCCAGCCACATCTGCAGCTTGTAGCCGTGGGTTCTCTTGGAGGACAGCTTGATCGCCTCGGTGATGGGAACATCAGGCTCGAACACCAGAATGTAGGGAGTCAGGCGGTACTCATAAGAACGGACGATGGCGATGAAGGGACCGACAATGGGGATCAGGGACCACAGGAAGATCCACAGATACATCCAGCCCAGACCCAGCACGACGCGCTTGATGGTGTTCCAATCCTTAAAGCAAGCGAAAAGATCGGTGACCTCAACAGCCTCGCCGCGGTAGCCGCGCAGGTAAATTACGGTCATGGCAGTGCTGATCAGCAGAGATACTGCAATGCCCAGCACGGGGATCGCAACGCCGCACAGTCCGCTCAGGACGGAGCTCAGCAGGATCGCCAGCAGGGAAATGCCCCACAGCTTGAAGGGCTTCTGCAGCAGAACGTTGAACGCACGCTTGTAAATGGTCATTAACATATCTATCTTTCTCCTTTCCTTTTGGCAGGTTATGCCACTTATTTATTATAGCACAGTTGGAAAAAGTGTCAAGTTTCTGTGTCGAAATTTGCCGATTCTTCTTCCCTGAGCATTCTTGTGGAAGGACGCAACGCGCTTTTGATCTGCTCGATGCCGCTGCCGTCCCGGACGAAAATGTTCTGATACTTGCTCAGGAACATCTCATAGCCAAAGGGGAACTTGGCATCGTCCAGCCGCACCGTGATAGGATGGATGTTGCCGCACATTTTCGCGCCGTTGACCTCGTCCTCCACCCGCTCGGATGCGGCGGAATTTTCGGAGCTGAACAGCAAAAAGTCTGTGCAGCCCTGCAGACGTTCACCCAGCATCACGCTCCAGTTGGCGCCCTTGTTGATACCCTCGTCATACCAGATGCGGTAGCCCTCCCGCTGCAGGGCGGACAGATACGGCAGCACCTGACGCTCGTCCTTGTGGGAATAGCTGACGAAGATATAGTCCTGATTTCCCGTGTAGGGAAGCTCCACATACAGCCGCTCGTTCAGCTTTTTCTGGATGGCATCCGCCTGGTCGATGATCATGTCGTACTGGGCGTAAAGTGCGTCCATATCAAAATCGTCGTTGGTGGAGAAAAGGACGGTCTTTTCAAACAGCGAGATATTCTCAAGATACAGCTGACGCAGCGTTCTGCCGGTGGCAAGGCGCATCTGCACATTGTCTTCCTCTTTGATGTAGGTGCGGGTCAGGGTTTCAAGGCTCTTTTCGTCGATGTAGAGGAAGACGGGGATGACATACTCACCGAAGGATGCGATGATCTCCCGGACAAAGTCAAAATTGTCCGGCGACATGGTGATCAGGGCATTGCATCTGCCCCGGACGGCGTCCATGATCTGCGCCTTGTAAAAGCCTGTTCTGCCGCCGTGAATGGCATAGACAAAATCGCAGGCTTTTACTTCCTCCTCGGCGTGCATGGTCGGGGGACTGATGGGGGAGAACACGCTTTCGTCCGGGCGGAAGGTGTATTTCTCAATGACGGAATAGCCTCGTTTCTTGAAATGCTCGCGGCTGTTTTTGGCAACGGTCAGGGTCGTGCCAACCAAAATGACCAGCATCAGAAAACCTCCTTTTGGATGTTATAGTGCTATCGTACCATGGAAAGCGGCAATTTTCAACAAGAAAATCCCTCCCCGCACGGTGACGGGGAGGGAGAAGTTTATTCGATGGTGATGGCATCCAGCACTTCGGTGATCGTTTCCGCTCTAAGACTGCCGACGGTGACGTTTGCAAGGTAAGAACCCTTGAGGAAGGTGAAGACCACCAAATGCATATCAAAGCCCTGAATCTTTGCGTTCAGACGCAGACCGTCAAACTCAGTGCCGTCAACGGTGATCTTTTCGTAAACGACCGTCACATCAGTGTAGCCCATGTTTTCGTAGGTGGAAATGATGCCGGGAATTTGTCCCTCAAGCACCTGCTTGATGTTCAGGCTGAGCAGCTGCAGTGCGTTGAGCTTTTCCATGTTGATGTTAATGCTGCTGCCCTCGTCCAAATACTGGGCACTCATATCGTAGATGATCGTTGCGTTCTTCAGCAGCTCGACAACGTCCTCGTCCATGTAATCGCCGACCACGTTGTTCATTTCCAACAGCTGCTCCTCGGTGGCAAATTCCCACTGGGCGGGCAGGGTACAGCTGATGCCGAGAAAGTCATTCTTGTAGGTGTGACCTGTGGTGTTGCCCAGACCAAAAGCAGGCTCATTATTGGGATCAGAGGGCTTCTGGCTCTCGGTGGGATCCTGACTTTCGGCGGGATCACTGCTGATGGTGCCGCGGATGTCCTCAGTCTCACAGCCTGTAAAGCAAAGGCAGAGACTCAGCAGCATGGTAACGGCAAGAAGGATGCACAAACTTTTTTTCATAACAAAATACCCCTTTCAAATCTATGCAGTTCAGTAGCCGATCAGCACACCGAACAAAAGCACCAAAACGGAAACGATAAACAGCAGCAGCTGCAGCTTCCACGTCCACTTCAGCCATTTCCAGTAGGAAACGTTTGCCATGGACAGTCCGATCAGCAGCACCGGGTTCGTCGGCAGGATCACGTCCGTGAAGCCGTCTGCCATGCAGTAGGTCAAAATCACCAGCGTCGGAGAAATGCCCAGCGCATTGGTGATGGGAAGCACGATGGGCATGACCAGAAAGATCTTCGCCGAAGCCGAGCCGATGAACAGCTGCAAAAACAGGATCAGCCCGTAGATCAGCAGGATCGTGACAAATTTGCCCTTGCCCACCAGCAGCTGCAGCACCGCATGCATCACGGTGTCGATGATGTTGCTTTCCACCATGACCAGCTTGACGGAGGATGCCAAAGCGATCATCACGACTGCCGGCAGCATGGATGCCGCACCTGTCAGAAAGTGGCGAAGCACTACCTTGAAATTCCTGCAGACGATCTGACCGGAGATCAGACCCGAGATCAAAAAGCTTGCCGCCAGCAGGGGAATGGCAAAATCGGAGATCTGGCGAATGCAGGCAATCGCCACCAAAAGCGCGCCCTGAATGGCAAAAAAGCTGCCGTAGACACGGAAGATCTGCTCGTGATTGTCGGGAAGGTCATCTGCTTCGCCGATGAGATTTGCACGCTTTTTCTGATCGATCTCATAGGTGGGAGATTTTTTCGGATCTGCCTTCAGCTTCTTGAGCCAGCGCATCAGGAAGATGCACAGAATCAGGTAAACAATACCGAAAAATACCACACGCAGCCATGCGCCGGAGGAGGCGTGGATGTCTGCCAGCTGGGCGGCTGTGCCTACAGAGAAGGGGTTGGTGATGGCGGTGGAGAAGCCGAAGCAGGCAGCCATCAGGCAAGCGCCCAGACCCGTCATCGTGTCAAAGCCCATAGAGAGCATGAACACAATGATCAGCGGCAGCAGCGTGACCAGCTCCTCGAACATGCCGAAAAGACTGCCGAAAAGCATAAACACCAGCACCGTGATACAGACCACCGGGCCACCCCGGTCACGGAGCTTCTGCATAATGCGCACGATAAAGGTCTTGACACCGCCGGTCTGCTCCAGCAGGTTAAAGACACCGCTCATCACCAGCAGAAACAGACTGATCATGATGATGGTCAGCGCATCCTCGGAGGCGAATACCCGCGCAGGCGCAGTGATGATGCGCCAGATGGCGATGCCTTCGACCGTGCCTTGGGTGTACGTACCGGGGATGATGTTGCCGACTGCATCCCGGTCAAAAGCACCCTGTGGGATGTAGTAGGACAGCGAGCCGCAGAGGATCAGGATCGCCAGCAGGATCACGGCGACCATCAAAAAAGAGCGGACGCTGATGTTGGATTGGGTTTTACTGTCAGTTTTCTCTCTCATAAGGACAATGCTGCCTCCTTATGCATATCGTGCAGTAGCATGGAAGTCAGATACCACTCCACTGCCGAACGCCGTTCCTCCGGCACGAAATACAGAATTTCCGAGCCGTCATACACTTCAAAGTTTTCGCCCGCGCCGAACAGCAGGCGGTAGATCTTTTGCAGGGAGAAATGAAGCTGCACCTCCTGACCGTCCTTAGTGCCGGTGTAGACAAGACCGTCCCGGCTCAGTGTGCAGATGCCCTGACCGCCGTGACGGGTCAGTGCGTTTCCCTTGCCGGGCAGACGCAGCTCCACCTTGGAGGTCAGCGTATAGTCTGCATCGGCGGTGATTTGCTGGGCAAGCAGCTCCTTTTGCCAGTCGTACCACTGGGCAAAATTGCGGAAGCGGAAGCCCTCGTCAAAGCCATAGCGGTCGTTCAGCGAGGTCAGATAGCCGCAATGCTCGCAAAAAAACTGATTTTTGCGGGTGGTGATGGTGTGCTTGCGGTTGCACACCGGGCAGGTGGTCAGGATGTTCTCAAGACCCTCCGCCATGCGGGGGGAGCGGTAGTGAATTTCGGGATGCTGCTCCAACCACTGGAACTCGTCGTAAGTCAGCCGCTGCTCAACGCCCTGCTTCAGCTCCTCCATGGAAAGGCGTTGCACCTGCTCTGCTGTGAATAGAAGATCCAGCTCCGCTTCCACCAGCGAGCCGCGACGGAAGCCCTTGCCCCACTTGGGATCAGCGAAGTAGTTGCCGTTGATGGAGATGGTGTAGACGTTAACGCCGGATTTTTTGATGAAGGAGTAGGTGCTCTCCTGAATGTCCTCAAACCGACCGGTGGTCGCCAGCCGCGCCTCCGGCATCATGGCGAGAATTTCCTTCCCCCGCAGCACCGTCAGGCAGTTCTTGGCGTTTTCCAGATCGGTAGCGAACATGCTCTTGGGGAACGCGCCGACCATTTTCAGCAGCCAACGCAGACAGTCGTGGTAAAAATACAGCCGCGCCACGATGAAATGGGGCTTGTCCTTGCGGATCAGCGCGGCGGCATAGATGAAGTCCACGAAAGAGCCATGGGTACACAGAATGATGGAGGGACGTTCCGGGCGGCCGATCTTATTGGTGACCTTGACGCGAATGCCGCAAAGGGAATACCACGTACTGATGGCGTGATACAGAATGAACATTGCGGCATTATTGACCTTTTGCACCTTGAAGGCGGCACGTTTTTTGCACCGTTTTGCCATGCGTCTGCGTCTCCTCTCCGAGCGTTTACAAATTGTTCATGAAGTCATTATAACAGCTTTCGACAAAGAATGCAACCCCGCCGGTTGTCCGGCGGGGTGTATGCTACAATGTTGCTCAAGCTTCTTTCTTCTTAAAACGCGCAATGATCTGATTCAGATACACAAGCACCAGATAGACAGCAATGATCAGAAGTACCGGCATCATGTACCAGAAGGGATAGGGGATCAGTGACCAGAACAGATCCATCACGGGATTTTCGGAATAGAGGGTGTACATGTAGTTCACCTGAATCAGCTCGCCGGCGGGATTGGTGATGTCGTTGGCGATAAAGTAGCTGTTCAGCCAAAGGTTTGCGAAGTGAACCAGCGCAAAGGTGACAAAGGTGATCAGCAGAGTAGAGCCGATGCACTTGTAGTCCTTTTTCACCAGACCCAGCGCAAACAGCAGGATCGGGATGCCGAACTCCAGCAGGTGATGACCGTAGTACAGAATAAAAGCGGCGGAGCAAAGTTCATAGTTTGCCTGTGCGGTATTGACCACCAGTGCCATGATCGCGCCCAGCGACCACAAAAGCAGGAGGTTACTCAGCGTCTTGCTTCTGGTGAAGATCGCGATGGGAAGGGTGAGTGCCGTCAGCGAGCAAAGGTGCAGCGGCAGATACTCATAGGGAGAACCCCAGTTGAACAGGTTGTAAAAGGTGGACACCACGCCGTAAAGGGAGAGAATGCCCAGAACGATCATCTGCGTTTTGCTGCTGCGATTGCGCAGAAGATAATAAAGTCCCACGATAATTCCCGCACCGATCAACAGCGACGAGATGTGGACGATACCAAAAGAACCCCAAACCATATTGTAAGTCTCCTTTGTCGTTTTCGCAATTATAGCACACTATTTGTCGAAAGGGAAGTGCTTTATGGATTTTTGCTCTGTCGCTGCTTCATTCTCTGCCAGTTGAGATAGCCGTAGATGTCGTTGACAAGAAAGGCAACGAAGCAAACGATGACCGAAATATAGCGAATATCATGCACACTTGCCAGCGCCCATAAAAGGATCAGCACCAAATCGTTTGCCGCATAAGCCAGCGCAAACAGCGGACTTCTTCTGAAAGTCAGATACACGGCAACAAAGCTGGTGGTCACCGACAAGGTGCTGGGGATGATGTTTGCGGTGTTGAAATAGTCCAAAATGAAGTAAAACAGGACGGTGACCACCGCCGCACAGCCCCACATGAACCATATTTCCTTTTTGCTGATGCTGTTGACCTTGACCTCTGATTTGTTGTTCTTATAGGGATTTTTCAGCCATGCGATCAAAGAGAACACCGCCATGGGCATGGTCATGCCCAGATATGTAACCATCTCGCCGTAATAGGCGAAGCCATAGGAGATGATGCCGTACAGCAGGCTGAAGATCACCGCCAAAAATTGCCCGATGGGATTGCCCTTGGCATTGAAGATCAGGGAGGTGACACCGATCAGCGACGCCAACAGCGTCAGATAGCTTTCCCGGTCGAAAAGGCAAAAGGATCCGATGATCAGGGCGACAGAGCAGCTCCACAAAAGGATCTCTGCCTTGGAAAAATAGTTTTTCAAGTTTCCCACTCCTAAAAAAGAAACATCCGCATGCACATCTTCTAAGACCTAACGATGGGCAAACGAATGCGTTTCACATTCCACTACTCGGTAGCAGTTCAAGATATTCCGTTGGCGACATCATACCACACAATGCGTCAAAAAGCAACAGAAAAATCCTCCTGCCGGGTACGGCAGGAGGATCGGGGGTCATTCCAGATTGAGCTTTTTGGTGATGATCTTTTTGACAATCACAAATTCCAGCAGCAGGAAGGCACTCTCCAGCAGAATACCGATCCATATGCCGATGTGAATGGATGCAAGGGGGTGGTCGGAGAGCTGCTGCGCCAGCCAGCGGGCAAGACCGTCCAAATGACCGCCCGCCGCCGTCAGGGCGAAGGAGATGAGGAACGCGGTGGCAACGATCTGGGTCAGAATGTAGTAACCGAAATAGGCACCTACCGCAGCCAGTATGCGGTTTTTGCGGGAAAGCTGACCGATGGAAATGCAGGTGTAGTACAGCATGGTGCTGACAAACAGCGCAACGATCAGCAGAAGCAGATATTCTGCGCTGAACAGTATGGTGTGCGCGCCTATCAGCTTGTAAATCTCAGCAAAAGCGAAGGTCAGACCGTCCCAAAACTGGGAGAAAACCTCGCCCGCGGTGACGATGCAGGCGGAGATCAGGACTGCGAGCAGGGTGACCAGATCCACGCAGACCGCGGTGACTGCCTTGACGATGATGTGCTGGGCTGCTGTCACCGGCAGCGTGAAGGACAGATAGCCCTCCGCGGTAAAGAGGTTTTTATAAAACCGAACCAGTGCCATGACGAAGGAAAAAGCAAGGGCAGCAAAAACGGAAACGGCATAGGTCAGGATCGAGAAGGTGCTGATGATCTCGTAGGGTGTGCTGTCGTTTTCAAAGAGGAAGATCACTCTGGTGGTGACGGCAATGGTCAGCAGGATGGTGTACACGATGCTCATGACCCGTCCATAGGCGAGGAACTCGTGCTTAAACAGCTTCTTTACCATTTGAACACCTCCCTGAACAGTTCATCCACACTCTTTTCGTGTTCTGTGCGGATCTGCTCCGCTGTTTTCTGCAGAACGATGCTGCCGTTTCGCAGGAAGATGACCTCGTCGAGGATCTTCTCAATGTCGGTGATCAGGTGAGTGGAGATGATGACCGTCGCTTCGGGATTGTAGTTATTCAGAATGGTGGAGATCACGTAGTCCCGGGCGGCGGGGTCAACACCGGCGATAGGCTCATCGAGAATGTAGAGCTTGGCATTTCGGCTCATCACAAGGATCAGGCAGACCTTTTCCTTGTTGCCCTTGGAGAGGGTCTTGAGCTTTTGGTCGGGGGAGATGCTCAAACGCTCCAGCATCTCATAGGCAGCCTCGGTGCGGAAATCCTCGTAAAAATCGGCAAAATACGCCACGATCTGCTTCACGGTCATCCAAGAGTTCAGATAGCTGGTATCCGGCAGGTAGGCAACCATTTTCTTGGTCTCCACGCCGATCTTGTGACCGCCGATCAAAATTTCGCCGGAGGACGGGGTCAAAAGACCATTCAGCAGCTTGATGAGTGTCGTTTTTCCGGAGCCGTTGGGTCCCAGAAGACCGACGATCTTGCCGCTTTCCAGGGTGAAATCGATGTGATTGAGGGCAGTGATGCTGCCGTAACGCTTACTCAGATCACTGCAGCGTACAATTTCGCTCATGGGGTTCACTCCTTATTGAAATTATTCCTCCAGAATTTCTCTGGCGCGCTTGTACTTGTTCGCCCAGTATTCCGCCCGCTGGTCGCCGTCATCCAAGCGGGTCTGATCCGAATTGTGGGCAATGTCCGCAAGCTTGACGGTCTTGGCAAGGGCATTGGTCTTGATCCTTTCCAGATAATCCACATAGGGGACATCCGGCTCATGGGTCAGCAGGGCGATGGCTTCGATGACCTCGCTGCTGAAGCCGCAGGCGCGCAGCTCCTCCAGCGTGTAATCGGTGTCCTCGACCACGTCGTGCAGCAGGGCGACAATGGTGGAAGCTTCATCCTGCATCTGCTCTGCCACGTGGAACGGGTGGAAGACGTAGGGCATACCGCTTTGATCCACCTGCTCCTTGTGGGCATCAAAGCACAGCTTCAGCGCGATCTTGGTTTGGGGCGTATAAATCATTTTAATCACCTCGCAGCTCCATTATAGCACATCTTACCTGCAATGGGAAGAGCTTCCTTTGTATTGACAAAGTCCCCATTGCCGGGTAAGATGAAAGAAAAACACATTAGGGAGGGAGAGCTATGGACGCGCAGGCGCTGGCGGGCTACATCCGTCAGGGGATCCGCAAAGAGGTCTACGACGATCGGATCGAATTATATCTGCCTTTTTTCTTCGGAAACGGCGAAAGCCAGCCCCTTCGGCTGATCTGGGACAGAAACGGCTGTCTCAGCGACGGCGGCAGAACATTCGCTGAATTAAAAAAGCGGGTTGGCGACCTGAGCGCCTATCAGCACAGCATCCAAAACATTCTGCGTGCCAACGGCATGGTGACGCTGGAGGGCGGACAGAAGCTGACGGTACGGCATGTTCAGACCTGCATTTCCGGGGGCGAAACCTATCTTGACTACCTCGGGGGACTCAGCCTCCTGCTGCGGGTGATCGCCCAGATCAGCGTTGTGGACACCATCGTGGTGGATGAAGATGGGACGGTGCGTTTATGCTGAAAGAGATCAACGAGCAGCTGGATTCCCTCTACCGCGCCTATGAGGGTGACAACAACACCGGCACGGGCATTTGGACCCATATCTATCTGGAGGGACAGCCCATCAATTTCCGCTTTCACCAGGAAAATGAGAAATTCTCAAGACTTGTCACCACGCCGAATTTTTCGGAATGGATGGCATGGGCTACCGGCGATTGGAAAAAGGCAGCGCCGATCATCGAAGCGCTGGCAAAGCCCTACGGCGTTGCGTGGGACAACGAAAACGGCGTACTGTATCTGCGTTTCCGACGCAACGAAATGAGCATCGCGCAGGCAGTTTTGCGATTGCAGCAAGCGGTTTGCGTCATCAGCGCATTAGGCTCTGTATAAAACGAACACCCCGACGAAGCCGTCGGGGTGTTGCTTTTTACTTTTTCTTTTTGTATCCCCCGATTTGCGTATTATGGGGTGTATTTGCAACAATGATCCCCTGCCGGAGCATGGCAGGGGGGTACAACACTTAATACCAAAGGTTTGCTGCGTTCTCCTGCGATTCCTTGGCAAAGACCAGTTCAAACTCTCCACCGGGATGTGAGATGAGATGCGCTTTGTTGGTAATGACGAGCTGCCCGATGAAGTTGTTTCTTCTGCCTAAAACGGGAATGCTGCTTAACTGTGAGGTGATCTCATCGATCACAGCCAGACAAAAACCGAGCCGCTGCGTCTCGTCCGGCAAATTGCTCAGACCGTTTTCCGCGAAGGAGAAGGAGACGTAACTTTCCTCAGCTGCGCCCAAGGCGATGTTCTGACTGCGCACGAAGATATGGAAGGTGTTCGTGAATTGCTTTTCCGCAAGCTCTGAGATTTTTTTCAAAAAAACCGATGCGACGGATTTTACCACAGGGGAAGCGGAAACGCGCTGATAGAAGCTGCTGCAGTTTTTGCGGAGTTGCTCTACGCGCTGGTTTTCGCAGAGGATTTTGTATGCCTCTGCCCGTGTCAGCAACTGATTGATCTTGATGTTGCTGAGAGTCATGGTATACACCACAGAGAAATTACCGCGCCTTGAGCGCCGGAGGAACAATCCACGTTCATATCGCTTTTCCTCCTGCACGTGAAACTCGATGCCAAGCACCGAGCACACCTTTGCGCCGTTTTCCACGCAAGACAGCATTCTTTTGTAATCCTGATTGATCGAGTCTGTGATTTTCCAGTTTCCATGAAAATACACAGCCTCTGTTACAATTACCAAAGTGTCGCCCGCTTTTTCTCTTACCAACGCGTCTGCCAATCTGGAAACGTTGGGAGGGGTGCATTCACAAAGATTGCTCAAAAAATAATATCTTAAGCTGTTTGAAAGGGCGGTGTTGTCATTTATGCTCTTTATGATCAAGATATTTCACCTCTTTTTGTACATTATATACGAATATATGTGACAATGCAAGGCTTTTTCGGGCTATTTTATAAGAAAATTGCCGGCACAGCTGTAACTGCTCCGGCAAAGGGTCATCCGCACTTAGATTCTGAGACAGCAGCCTGCGGTGCAGTGCGCAAGGAAGGGAAATGAAAGCAGGGTCATTTATTCCACTTCCATCGCCTTTACCAAGTCGCTTATGTGATGAACTTTGAAAGCGATGGTCTTTCGATCCGCGCATATCATGCATCCTGCGTATTCATCAGCCTCATTCTCCACGATCCTGAGCTTCAGATTCATCATGGCAGGTATATTGCGAATCTGATCTACTTGGATACAAATAACGGGATAGAGACCGTCATAGGCATGAAATTCAGCATACCAATCATTGGGGATGTTATATTTGGTGATGCTGTCGCCAACGGTTCTGCATACATAATCACAGCCAAATTCATCCATAAAACCACCCCTTTTGATGCTATGTTCTCTTTGCCATATAACTATTTTAGGACATATTGTCCAAAAAGTCAATAGGACGATATGTCCTGCTGTATGCTTATATGGGTGATGAAAATGCAGTTACGTATTCGTGATTTACGAGAGGACAATGATTTAACACAGAAGCAAATTGCAGAGATTTTAATATGTGACCAGTCTTTGTATTCCAAGTACGAACGGGGAGAACGCCCGTTGCCATTGGAATATGCCGAAAAGCTGGCAGATTACTATGGGGTCAGTGTGGACTACCTGCTTGGCAGAACGAGCATTAAGAAACCATATCCTCACAAGTAGCTTTGCGAAATGCATCATGGCGGGCGATTCGTGATTTGATTAGGTTATAGTGTTGTTGGTGATAACGATGGCAGAAAAATATGATAGAATCCGCAATTTAAGAGAAGATGCTGACCTAACGCAGGCAGAACTGGGAAAACAAATCAATGTCCCTCAAAGAACCTATGCTTATTATGAAAACGGAGAACGTATGATCCCTCCGCAGGTTTTAGTTGCCTTAGCTCGGTTTCATCATGTCAGCGTAGACTATCTTCTTGGCTTAACTGACCAAAAGGCGCCATATCCCCAGAAGAAAAACACATAACATTGCGAAATGCATCATGGCGGGCGATTGGTAATCGCCCCTGCAAAGGCCCCCTTGTGTAAAGGGGGCTGGATTTTTGTAAAGCAAAAAGACTGGGGGATTGTCTTTTGCTGATACATCACAATCCCTCCGTCAAAAATCAAAGATTTTTGCCACCTCCCTTTACACAAGGGAGGCTTAACAAAATCGCCACCCGATCCGGGTGGCGATTTGTGTTATTAGCAATTAGCCCTTGATAGCAGCCTGCGGTGCTATGTGCAAAAGAGGGAATATGAATATTTACTTCTCGTTAGAATTTGGTTTTTTCTCATATCCCCAGAGAATGATTCCAACACAAACTAAAAGCAAGGCTATGATTAGATTGGAAAATGCCACTCCCCCGTCTTCAGATAAGAGCAGAGAAGAAAAAATAACACCAAAAACAGGAGTCATAAAACTATAAATCGTAACACTGGATGCAGGGTTATACTTTAATAAAATGGTCCACAATGTATAGGATACAGCATAAATTAAAGATAAACATATAAAAACAGGCAAAATTCCAATAAAATCGAATCTGCCATTAAGCATAAAACCAACTAGTGACAACACAGCGCCACCCAAGCCCATTTGATATCCACATAAAATGATAGGGTTTTCCTTTTGGGCGAAAACTTTAGTCATAATTACGGAAAAAGAGTAGGATATAATTCCAAGCAATACTAACCCGTCTCCAACAGGGTTTATATTAAAACTAAGGCCGTTAAGGTTCATAATAACAATGCCTAAAAAACCGATAATGCACGAAATCAGTTTTTTGGATGTTAGCTTTTCTAACTTGAAAATTAAACTTGCAATCAGGGCAACAAAGAACACATCGGTGCTTTTAAGAATAGCGCCCTTGACAGATGTTGTTTGAGATAATCCTATGTATAAAAGCGCATACTGTAACACTGTTTGCAAAACCGAAACAATTACAACGCCTTTAACACTTTCTTTTTGGGGGAACACGAATCTTTTTGAAAAAATGCTATAAATACCGATTGTAAGCATTCCTGAAACGATAAATTGCAACCCCACCCACAAAAGAAGCGAAGGGACGTGCGATTCATCTACATAGGCATATCCTATTTTAACGATAGGTGTGGATATTCCCCATAAAGCACAACAGAAAAGTGCGCTAAGTATTACAAGTGCTTTGCTGTTCATAAGTTTTCTTATCATGCTATCGCTCCCAGGATATTATAATTCAAGTCATTATAACAACTTTCTAAAATTTTTGCAATAAGAAGCCCTCTGCGAAATTCAGCAGAATATGCATTTTTTCATTCATTGAGTATCAAACCACGGTTTCCTTTAACTTCGGCATATAGAAAAATCCGCCCGATTTCTCGGGCGGATAATTTTGCTTTATAAATCTAATTACTTAGATTCTTTAATTGCAGCCTGAGCGGCGGCAAGGCGTGCGATCGGCACGCGGAAGGGGCTGCAGGAAACGTAGTCCAGACCAATCTTGTGGCAGAACTCGACGGACATGGGGTCGCCGCCGTGCTCGCCGCAGATGCCGTAGTGCAGCTGCTTGCCGGAAGCCTTACCCTTGGTAACTGCCATTTCCATCAGCATGCCCACGCCGGTCTGATCCAGCTTGGCGAAGGGATCGTTCTCGTAGATCTTGGTGTCGTAGTAGGCGTTCAGGAACTTGCCTGCGTCGTCACGGGAGAAACCAAAGGTCATCTGCGTCAGATCGTTGGTGCCGAAGCAGAAGAACTCAGCTTCCTTGGCGATCTCGTCAGCGGTCAGACAAGCTCTGGGGATCTCGATCATGGTGCCGACCTCGTACTTCAGCTCGATGCCTGCAGCGGCGATCTCAGCGTCAGCAGTCTTGACGACCACGTCCTTGACGTACTTCAGCTCCTTGACGTCGCCAACCAGCGGGATCATGATCTCGGGAACATTGTTCCAGTCGGGATGACGCTTTGCGACAGCGATGGCTGCACGGATGACAGCCTTGGTCTGCATAGCGGCGATCTCGGGATAGGTGACACTCAGGCGGCAGCCACGGTGACCCATCATGGGGTTGAACTCGTGCAGGGAGGAGATGATTGCCTTGATCTCGGCAACGGTCTTGCCCTTGGTAGCAGCCAGAGCGGCGATGTCTTCCTCGGTGGTGGGAACGAACTCGTGGAGCGGGGGATCCAGGAAACGGATGCAAACGGGGTTGCCTTCCATAACCTCATACAGACCCTCGAAGTCAGCCTGCTGCATGGGCAGGATCTTCGCCAGAGCCGCTTCGCGCTCTTCGGCAGTGTCGGCGCAGATCATCTCGCGGAAGGGTCCGATACGACCGTCCTCGAAGAACATATGCTCGGTACGGCACAGACCGATGCCCTCTGCGCCCAACTCGCGAGCCTTCTTGGCGTCACGGGGGGAGTCGGCATTGGTGCGAACCTTCAGCTTACGGTACTGGTCAGCCCAAGCCATGATACGGCCGAACTCGCCGGCGATCTCAGCGTCCTTGGTCTCGATCAGGCCGGCATAGATGTTGCCGGTGGAGCCATCCAGGGAGAGGAAGTCGCCTTCACGATAGGTCACGCCACCCAGGGTGAAGTACTTCGCCTTCTCGTCGATGTTGATCTCGGTGCAGCCGGAGACACAGCAGGTACCCATGCCGCGGGCAACAACGGCTGCGTGGGAGGTCATACCGCCGCGGACGGTCAGGATGCCCTGCGCTGCCATCATGCCTTCAATGTCCTCAGGAGAGGTCTCAAGACGAACCAGAACGACCTTTTCGCCGCGCTCAGCCCACTCCTTGGCATCTTCAGCGGTGAAGACGATCTTACCGCAGGCAGCGCCGGGGGAGGCAGGCAGAGCCTTGCCGATGGGGGTAGCTGCCTTCAGAGCCTTGGTATCGAACTGGGGATGCAGCAGGGTGTCCAGATTTCTGGGGTCGATCATGGAAACGGCCTTCTTCTCGTCGATCATGCCCTCGTCTACCAGATCGCAGGCAATCTTCAGAGCGGCAGGAGCGGTACGCTTGCCGTTACGGGTCTGCAGCATGTAGAGCTTGCCGTTCTCAACGGTGAACTCCATATCCTGCATATCGCGGTAGTGGTTCTCAAGAATCTCACAGACCTTCTGGAACTGTGCGAATGCTTCGGGGAACTTCTCAGCCATCTCGGAGATGGGCATGGGGGTACGGACGCCGGCAACGACGTCTTCGCCCTGTGCGTTGGTCAGGAACTCGCCCATCAGGCCGCGCTTACCGGTAGCGGGGTCGCGGGTGAAGGCAACGCCGGTGCCGCAATCGTCACCCATGTTGCCGAATGCCATGGACTGAACGTTAACAGCAGTACCCCAAGAGTAGGGGATGTCGTTCTCGCGGCGGTAGATGTTTGCACGGGGGTTGTCCCAGCTGCGGAAAACAGCCTGAACGGCACCCATCAGCTGCTCCTTGGGGTCGGCGGGG